>CAZFCR010000029.1:0-15609 GCA_964517305.1 uncultured Akkermansia sp. | reverse complement strand
ATTAAAGGCCGCAAATAACATTTTTTTTCAAATTCCTTAACACTCTTACCGTATATTTGCGGTGCCCGAAATTAAGAGCGGAATTTATATCATGAAAGCACTGATTACCAAGCTATCTGGCCCTGAAGCGTATGATTATCTCAATCAGCACGCTCAGCTTGAATCGCCCGAAACGCTTGTTGTTCATACAACAAACATCTTTAATATTCTTGTTAACCCTCACAAGTTCAAGACAATTATTAATCTTGGAAAAGTCAATGATATAAGGTTCATCAACAAGTTTTTCGAAAGTATAAATTCCCGACTTGATAATGGCGATACATTCATTGTTCGTTTTGAAACGTTTGCCGCAAGGAGACAACGGAAACTAATAAATAAAATTCCTTTGCTCGCGCAGCTTTATTTTCTTTTCGAATTTATATTCATGCGGGTATTTCCAAAAACACCTGTACTTAAAAAACTTTATTTCTTTATTACGCGAGGCCATAACCGTTTGCTTTCCAAAGCTGAAACTATGGGCAGGCTCGTGAGTTGTGGATTTGAGATTGTTGACCACAGAAGCTTTAATGGTCTGATGTACATTGTAAGTAAAAAGGTTAAAGAGCCGGTTTTTGACATGAATCCCAGTTACGGTGCCCTTTACAAAATGCCGAGAATGACCAAAAATGGTAAAATGATTGGTGTTTACAAGTTCCGCACCATGCATCCTTACGCTGAATACCTGCAGGATTATGTGTTGAAAAAAAACGGGTATGCAGCGTCTGGAAAACCGGCGGGTGATTTCCGTTTAACGCCATGGGGTAAATTTTTACGGCGCTATTGGCTCGATGAATTGCCACAGTTGATTAATGTATTTAAGGGTGAACTTAAACTTGTAGGCGTTAGACCAATCAGCAAACGTTATTTTGAAGATATTCCACAAGAGCTCCGAGATTTACGGCTGACACAGAAACCAGGCTGTATTCCTCCTTATGTAGCTTTGGGCCGGAAGGGGGATGTGTCCGCTGTGCTTCAGGCTGAAAAAGAATACATTATCGAAAAGTTAAGAAATCCTTATACAACCGATACCCGTTTTTTCTTTTCGGCGCTCTATAACATCGTTGTTAAACGCAAGCGCAGTGCCTGAGGGCTTCATTTTTTATACCGGTCTTACCTATTTCCTGACCATGCTTTTTAGTTGACAAAACACTATCTTTGCGGCGCATTATTAATACTATTCCTGACATGCAGATACATCACCGTACATTGAAATATTTCTTTTTGTGTTTTATATTCATGCTGAGCGCATGCACTTCAAGGAAGAATCTGATTTATTTCCAGGGTTCTTCCGAGGTTGAAAGCAGCGAAGAAATTAAAAACTATTCACCTTTACTCAAAAAGGACGATCTCCTGAGTATTACCGTAATGGGAATTGATCCACAGGCCGTTGTGCCTTTTAACCTGCCGCCTACCCAGTTTAATGTGAACAATGCGGGAGGATATTCTCAAGGTGCTCCTACTCCACCGGGTTACCTGATCGATGTTGATGGAAATATTGATTTTCCTGTAATTGGCAAAATAAAACTTGGTGGTCTCACACGTGGCGCGGCTGTTGAATTAATGAAACAAAAACTGGCTGATTACATCAACAAGCCTAGTATCAACATGCGGATACTGAACTATAAAGTCACTGTGCTTGGTGAAGTGAGAAATCCCGGAACCTTTACAATACCTAACGAAAGAATAACACTGCCTGAGGCGCTTGGTATTGCCGGCGATCTTCTGATAACAGGAGTGCGTCAGAATGTGCTTGTAGTAAGAGATGTTGATGGAAAAAAAATTGAGACACGTATCGATCTTACATCAAAGGATCTGTTTAAGTCGCCGGTTTATTATTTACAACAAAACGACATCGTTTATGTTGAACCCAACCGGGCTAAGATAAACTCCTCGGTCATCAATGCATCGAATGCAGGAATAGCCATTTCGGTGCTCTCGCTTTTAATAACAATGGCTACGCTGCTCACAAGATAATATGGACAACCAACAACAAAAATCATTTTTTGACAATCCCAGGGAGGAAGAAAACAGCCTCGTTGATATTCTGCACCGTTACCTGGTGTATTGGAAGTGGTTTGTCGTGGGAATTTTCTGCACGTCGGTTTGCGGTTTTCTTTATATCCGTTATAAAACACCAAAATACGAAGCTTCGGCTAGTATTCTTATTAAGGATGATAAAAAGGGGGCCGGAATATCTGAGCTCAGTGCCTTCGATGATCTGGGTATATTTCCCAAATCGAATAGTATTGATAACGATATAGAGATTTTGAAATCTCGTTCCCTCATGACCCTCGTCGCCCGTGAATTGCGACTGAATGTGCGTTATTATATCGAGAGAGAGCCTATCAGGGAAGAGAAATTCAACAATTCACCTGTTTATCTCCGTTTCCTCGCGGGCGATTCTACAATCGAAGATGTTGATGCGTATTTTGTGCTGACAGCCAAATCAAACACGCAATTTGAATTGCGGGACGAAAAATCCGAGAAAAAGGGTGTTTATACTTTTGGACAAGAGTTTTCAACGCCTTACGGAAAAGCCGCAATTTTTGCTTCAGTTGATTTGAAGAAAGAAGGGTTGATTGATAAGGAAATAACAATTACGGTGGCGCCGATTTCCGCAGTGGTTGATGAGTACCGTGAACTTATAAAAATTGATCCTGCTAATAAAACCTCAAATGTTATTCTTATCACGCTGAAAGGAACAGTGCGTGAAAAAGCCGAAGCGGTTATCAACAGTCTGATCAAACAACACAATGCAGATGCAATTGCCGATAAGAATCTGGTAAGCAAGAATACGGCGGATTTTATTAACGAACGAATAAGGTATATCACCGCTGAACTTTCAACGGTAGAAGGTGAAGTTGAGGACTTTAAAACACGTCACGGATTGGTAGATGTAGAATCTGAAGCAAAACTTTTTCTCGAAACAAGCACTGCCAGCGAATTAAGTATTCTTGAAGCGAGCACACAGAAAGCGCTTTCTGATTATATGTATGAGTATATAACAAAACATTCCGACCCGGCAGACCTGATTCCTGCAAATTTAGGGCTCGCCGACGAGGCTGTTGGTTTGATGATCGCGGAGCATAACAGATTTGTGCTTGAACGAAATCGTATTTTAAGAAGTTCCGGTGAAAAAAATCCCGTGGCTGAGAATCTTACAGAGCAAATCGTTGATCTTCGAAAAAGTATTAAAGAAAGTTTGTTTAACCTGCAATCTTCTTTACAGATTAAGATCCGCGAACTCAATAAGCAGGAAAGCGGCATCAGTTCAAGAATTGCAACCGTGCCCAAATACGAGCGCGAATACCGCATGATCCAGCGCCAGCAGCAGATCAAAGAAACATTGTACCTGTACCTCCTGCAGAAACGTGAAGAAACCAATATAGCCCTGGCGGTTACAGTAGCGAACGCAAAGATCATTGATTCAGCGTATAGTAACTCCGAGCCTGTTTCTCCAAAAAAGAAAGTGGTTTACCTGGTGGCGGTACTTCTCGGTTTAATATTGCCTGCTATCGCACTCTACATCAAAGACCTCCTCGACAGCAAAGTTCATGGCAAACGGGATATCGATAAAATCGGCGTGCCGTTTATCGGCGACATTCCACAGGCATTGACAAAAGAGCGCATCGTCGTTTCCAAAGGGGAAAATACAAGTGTGGCAGAAGCCTTCAGGCTATTGCGTACGAATGTAGATTTTATGCTGGGCTCCAAAGTGCCGGGACGTGGCAGAACAATTTTCCTCACTTCAACATTAAGTAAAGAAGGTAAATCTTTTACCGCGATGAATCTCGCGATCAGCATCGCCATATCAGGAAAAAAAGTATTGCTGATTGGCATGGATGTGCGCGCTCCCAAACTGCTTGAATATTTCGACCTCGATGATAAATTCGGTCTCACCAATTACATCTCTTCCGACGAAATCGCGTTGAAGGATGTGATCATGAAAGCACCCGGGATAGATAACCTGAACATTTTGCCTTCGGGTTCTATTCCTCCCAATCCATCAGAATTATTGATGAGCCCTAAGATCTCCGAAATGTTTGAAACCGTACGCGGCATGTACGATTATGTGATCGTGGATACCGCGCCAATCGGCATGGTGACAGATACTTTATTGCTGAGTGATTACGCGGATGCCTTCATATACGTTGTTCGCGCATACTACCTCGACAGACGTTTATTGAGCGTAGCGGAAGATCTTTACAAAGAAAAACGGTTGCCAAACATGGCCATCCTCATCAATGGCACCGATAAAGAAAAAGGTTACGGTTATGGCTACGGCTACGGTTACGGAGGCTACGGTTACGGCCACGAAAAACAGCGTCCGCGCTGGAAAAAAATATTGGGAATAAAATAAAGAAACCTGTATAAAAATGAAAAGGCTGCGACATTCGCGGCCTTTTTTATTTGAAGTCAGAAAGATTTTTTACGTTCTCAGACCGAATGTTTTTCCAATCTGCCCCAAACACCCAACGGCAGCTTAATGCCGCTTTTAGCCGGGAGGTATAGTTCACCGATGCTTAAAAGCGATTGATGCTGTTTGGCGTACGGACGTAATAAATTCTCAGGAACCAGGGCTGAAAAACCCAGCGAATAAGCATTTAAAATCAACAGGTGTTCTGCAGGGTCAAGAATCTGTAAAACGCTGTGCATCATTTCAGCGATGTTATCTTCAAGTTTCCATTTTTCACCGTTTGGTCCATGACCAAAAGCCGGGGGATCCAGAATTATAGCCTGGTAAAGGTTGCCACGCCTGATCTCTTTTTTTACAAATTTCAGCGCATCGTCAACGAGCCACCGGATGTTATCCAGCCTGCTTTTCTGCATGTTCTCGTTGGCCCAGGTAACCACCTGTTTGATGCTGTCAACATGCGTAACATCAGCACCTGCAGCTTTCGCGGCAAGAGAGGCTCCCCCGGTGTATGCAAACAGGTTGAGGAATTTTGGCTCGTTCTTTACTGAAAGATAATTGTAGATCTTATCCCAGTTAACCGCCTGTTCAGGGAATACACCCACGTGTTTAAATGAAGTGAGTCCGAGCCTGAAAGTAATCGAAGGTCCTTCGGTTTGTTTTTTTTGCGCGGCGGAATCAGCACGCAATTCCGGGTTAGCACTTTCATCAGGGCTTCCCAGCACGTGTTTGATCTCCCACTGATCGGGCATGGTCTTCATTTTTTTCCACTCACCGCTGCTTGAAGAACGCGGAACAAATTTTACATGCGCGAGTTTTTCCCACTCTTTTTCGGGATACACCCGCGGCCATACGGCCTGGGGTTCGGGACGGATGGTAATGTATTTTCCGAAACGTTCGAGTTTTTCGAAATCACCACAATCGAGTAGTTCGTAGTCGCTGAACGCGGCAGGGGTCAGTAATTGCATGGTGTAAAAGTAGGATTTTATTTTTTGTTCAACCCTTGGGAGTGACCGGGCGCGGCAATTAAAATACCCAGGTTAACAACTTTAAAGGCGAATGCCCGGCCTGTAAAAGCACGACACATATATTAGAATAAAATTTATCTATGAAAACCAACCGATCGGCCTTTGTTACTCTCATCTCAGTATTTTTTTTCTGGGGATTTGTGGCAGCCAGTAATGATATCCTGATCCCTGTTTTTAAAGACAAGCTGAACCTCGAACAATGGCAGAGTCAGCTGATCTCCGTTGCTTTTTATGTGGCCTATACAGTTGGCTCACTCATCTACATTTTGTTTTCAGAGTTGTACAAAGGCGATATTTTAAACAAACTGGGCTATAAGAACGGCATTGCTCTGGGGCTCTGTATTTCCGCTGCAGGAACACTGCTGTTTTATCCTGCGGCCGAGATGGTATCTTTTAATCTCATGATCACCGGATTGTTTATTGTGGCACTCGGATTTTCCCTTCAGCAAACTGCTGCCAATCCCCTTGCCATTGTGCTGGGTGATCCCGCACGGGGTTCTCAGCGGCTCAGTCTCGCTGGCGGGATCAATAACATCGGTACCACTATCGGACCGCTCGTGATCAGCTACGCCATCTTTGGCGCGGTAGGAGGGAAACAACAACTCGATAACATTGAAGCTGTAAAGTTTCCGTACCTGATTCTCGGCGCGGCTTTCCTGATCGTTGCTGTTTTTTTTAAGTTTTCTTCTTTACCGAACCAGATTTTTTCTGAAACAGAAACCGAAAAGGAATCTGCTGAAAATACAGGTTCGATTGTCTTCAGGTTTCCGCAACTGGGTCTGGGCATGCTTGCCATTTTTTTGTATGTTGGCGTTGAGGTGGCCACGGCATCTAACCTGCCGGAATACATGAAACAACACGCAGGCATTCCGACCGCCGACGCCGCACCTTACATTTCTTTGTTCTGGGCGAGTTTAATGATCGGCCGCTGGAGCAGTTCGGCACTCGCGCTCAGCAGTGGCTCGCAGTTCAAACGGCTGCTCAGCTTTCTGATGCCTTACATCGCTTTTTCGGTTTTCCTTCTTGTGAATGCCATCGCCAAAAGTGATCTTACTGTATTTTATCCTTATGCTTTTGTCATTTTGCTCCTTATCGCAGCCGAGTGGCTGAGCAAGGGTAATCCTGCCCGGCAGCTGGTGATATTTTCTTTGTGCGGCATCGCGGCGCTCGCATTGGGCATGCTCACTACCGGCATGGTTAGTCTTTACGCTTTTATCAGCGTAGGACTTTTTTGTTCCACCCTGTGGCCCTGCATTTTTACCCTCGCCATCTCCGGCCTTGGCAAACATACCAACAAAGGCTCAAGTTATCTGATCATGATGATCATGGGAGGCGGCCTGGTAAGCTGGTTCCAGGGATGGCTCGCAGGACCTGAACTATTGGGCATCAAAGCCAGTTACCTTGTTGGCGTGCTTTGTTTTGTTTACCTTGCTTTTTATGGATGGAAAACGGCGCGCGTGTTGAAGAATCAGGGCATCAGCCTTGAGTCAACAACTGGCGTTTCTCATTAAAAAAACAGATCATGACAACCAGAAGAAATTTTTTACGCTTGTCAGCACTCGCGGCGTCGGCACTGGCATTAGACAGCACCAAGGCTGCGCCTTTTTTTTTGAATTCCGGAAAAAAAAGCGGCCAGGGCCCTGTCGTGTTAAGCACCTGGCGTTTTGGTATCAAGGCCAATGAAGCCGCCTGGAAAATACTGAGTGACAAAGGCAGCGCACTCGACGCGGTAGAAGCGGGTGTGAAAGTTCCCGAGGGCGATCCTTCTGAACGAAGCGTGGGATTGGGAGGCCGACCGGATCGCGATGGCCGTGTTACACTCGACGCCTGTATCATGGATCATTTGATGAACATTGGTTCGGTTGCCTGTCTCGAACACATTGTGCATCCCATTTCTGTTGCCAGAGCGGTGATGGAGAAAACACCGCATGTGATGCTGGTTGGTTCCGGGGCGCTGGACTTCGCGCTTTCACAGGGGTTTAAAAAAGAAAATCTGCTCACACCGGAATCTGAAGCGGAGTGGAAAGAATGGCTTAAAAAATCAGAGTATCAGCCGAAAGTCAATATTGAAAATCACGATACCATCGGCATGATCGCCATTGATGCGCATGGAAACCTTTCCGGGGCCTGCACAACGAGCGGACTCTCCAATAAAATGCACGGACGCGTCGGCGACTCCCCGATAATTGGCGCAGGATTGTTTGTTGACAATGAAGTAGGCGCAGCAACGGCTACCGGCCATGGCGAAGAGGTCATTCGCATCGCGGGATCGCACACTGTAGTTGAATTGATGCGGCAGGGACATTCACCCGCCGAAGCCTGTAAAAAGGCGGTGGAAAGAATCATCCGCGCGACTGAACTCAGGAATCGTTCCCTGAAGGACATTCAGATTGGTTTTCTGGCCATCAATAAAAAAGGAGAGCACGGAGCTTATTGCCTTCAGCGGGGTTTTAACTATGCGCTTTACAACAATACCACTCACAATCAATTGATAGACGCCCCACACCTCAGATGAGAACACCGCAACTGGAAATAGCCTGTTTTAACTGGGAGTCAGCTGTGATGGCTCAGGATGCGGGTGCGCACCGGATAGAACTGTGTGAGAATTACAACGCGGGCGGAATGTCGCCTTCTTTTGAATTACTGAGCCAGGTTCGCGACAGCATTCAGGTTCCTATCCACGTCATGGTTCGCCCCAGGCCCGGAAATTTTTGTTATGTGCGGCACGATCTTGATGAACTATACGACGACATTCTTGTTTTCAAAATGTCGGTGGAAGGAATAGTTTTCGGCGCCCTCACGGAAAACAAAGAAGTGGATGAACATATCCTTGGTAAAGTAATGAAACTGGCGGGTCCCATGTCTGTTACTTTTCACAGGGCCATTGATTTGTGTCCGGATCCGGACCGGGCGCTTGAAGTGCTGATCGGTCAGGGCGTACAAAGGGTACTCACATCAGGCGGCAAGGGGAAGGCGACAGATAATCTGGCACAGCTGCGCCGTTTAAATGAACGTTACGGGGATAAAATTACAATCATTCCCGCAGGCGGCATCAGGGCGCGTGATTTACCACTGCTGACAGAAACAGGATGTCATGAGTTTCATTCTTCAGCCATTACCGGCGGTGGTGATCTTGCCGACAAGCATGAAATTGTTTTAATGAAAAGCGTTCTGAATAACTTTATGGACCTGCACAGTAAATAATCAATGAAAAGATCAGTTTTTTTTCTCTTCTGTCTGGCAGGTTTTTTACAGGGTCAGGCTCAATCGTTTGCAAAAGATGTAAATCCAATTATAGGGACCGGCGGACATGGACACACTTTTCCCGGAGCGGTAATGCCTTTTGGAATGGTGCAGCTCAGTCCTGATACGCGCAACGATGGAAGCTGGGACGGCTGTGGTGGTTATCATTACACTGATTCCGTGATACTTGGTTTCAGTCACACCCATTTAAGCGGAACCGGCGTGAGCGACTGGGGTGATATTTTATTGATGCCGCTCAACGTTAACGCTGGTGATCAGGTACCCGACCAGCGTTCAGATTTTGATCATGCTTCAGAAAAAGCAGAAGCAGGTTTTTACGAGGTGTTTCTAAAAAAACCAGAAGTAAAAGCGAGACTCACTGTTACGCCACGCGCAGGTATCCATGAATACACTTATAAAAAGGGTTCACCGGTTGTTTTATGGATAGATCTGCTTCACCGCGATAAAACCCTGGCATGCGAGATTGAAATTATTGACAGTGTGACCATCGCGGGTTATCGGGTGAGTGAAGCCTGGGCCAAAGAACAACATGTTTATTTCAGAGCCAGGTTTTCGAAACCCATCCGCAATTCAAAATTTTATTCAGAAGGAAAAGCAGTCACTTCTTCTGACAAAGCAAGACGTGAAGGCCTGGTGATCACCTTCGACAGTCTGAATGCTGAACCCCTGTTGGTATGTGTAGGTATATCCTCCACCGACGCACAGGGCGCAGAAAAAAATCTCAGGGAAGAAGCACCGCATTTTAATTTCGGACAGTACCTTCAAGAAGCAACAGTAGCCTGGAACAAACAGCTTTCTAAGATCAGCATAGAGGAAGCTGACCAAAATAAACGGACTGTTTTTTACACTGCATTGTATCATTCTTTTATCCATCCTTCCCTGAACATGGACGTTGACCGGCGGTACCGGGGCATGGACGGGAAGATTCACAAGGCAGACAATTTTACCAACTATTCTGTTTTTTCTCTTTGGGATACACACAGGGCGCTTCATCCTTTGCTCACGATACTTGAACCGGAACGGACACTCGATTTTATCAATACTTTTCTTGCGCAGTTCAGTCAATCGGGCCGGCTTCCGGTTTGGGAACTGTCGTCAAACGAAACAAACTGCATGATCGGGTACCATTCTGTTTCTGTGATTGCCGACGCTTTGTACAAAGGCATCAGCAATTTTGATAAAGAGCTTGCTTACCGCGCCATGAAAATTTCTGCTGCAACTCCCGCATTTGGTTTAATGGATTTTAATAACAAACATTTTCTTCAGGTAGAAGATGAAAGCGAAAGCGTGAGTAAAACACTGGAGTATGGTTACGATTCATGGTGTGTGGCGCGAACAGCGGCTTTCCTTGGTCGGCCAAATGAAGAACGGCTTTTTATGAAACGATCTATGGCTTATATCAATCTGTTTGACAGAGCCACTGGCATGATGCGTCCACGGCGCAACGGAGGCTGGTTAAAACCGTTTTATCCATCCGAGATCAATAACCATTACACAGAAGGAAACAGCTGGCATTATTCGTTTTATGCGCCTCATGACATTGAAGGGCTCATCAGTCTTCACGGAGGCAAGTCGCGTTTTGAAAAAATGCTCGACACACTTTTTAATACCTCGCAGAAAACGCTGGGCCGCGAACAGGCAGATGTTACCGGACTGATAGGACAGTATGCGCACGGTAACGAACCCAGTCACCACATGGCTTATCTCTATAATTATGTGGATAAGCCTGAAAAAACACGGGCGATGCTAAAAAAGATCAGCACGGAATTTTACACCAACGCGCCTGATGGATTAATAGGAAACGAAGACTGCGGACAAATGAGCGCCTGGTATGTATTGAGTTCTCTGGGGTTTTATCCTGTGTGTCCCGGCAAACCAGAGTACGACCTGGGATTACCTTTGTTTGCTTCTGCGGAGATCAGAATGGAAGGTGATAAGGTTTTTAGGATCAAAGCATCAGACGGGAACGCAAACGAATTGACCGCTTCTGTCAACGGAAAAGTACTTAAAGGGAAAAAACTTCAGCATGCTGACATCACCGCAGGAGGAACTCTTCTTTTTACAGCCGGTTCAGAACCGGAAAAAAATCAGTCAAACAAAGAAGAACTAAGACCCATCAGCTATCTGCCCGCGCCTTTGATTCACAGTGCATCGCGGGTTTTTTCAAAAAAAATGGAACTGAGATTTTCTTCGGTGGTTCCGGGAGAGCAGATTTTTTTCTATTCTACCGATGGAACAGAACCTACCAGACAGTCGAAACGTTACATCCAGCCATTTACAATCGACTCCAACTGCACCATCCGGGCACGCGCGTATTCGAAGGCTGACAGCAGTACTGTAACAAGCGCTGGTTTTTTTAAACTTCGCCACAACTACAAAATAAATGTCCTGTCAAAACTTAACCCGCAGTACACGGCTGAAGGCGCTGCGAGTCTTTCAGACGGGATACATGGTGATACCGACTGGCGCAAGGGCGACTGGTTGGGTTGTCAGGGTCAGGATCTTGTGCTGGTGGCCGATCTCAGGCAGAAAAAACAGGTAAATCTTGTTAAAATAAATTGTTTACAGGATACGCGTTCATGGATTGTTTTTCCTGCAAAAGTTGACCTTTATGTTTCAGATGATAACGTCAGGTACCGTCTTGTTGCAACCAATGTAAACACTGTTCCCATGTCCGATTACCAGGTTAAGACCATGCAATTTCCACTTCAGCCAACTAAGCCGGTAAAGGCGCGTTACCTCAAAATTGTCGCCACCGGCGCCGGCAGGTTACCTGAATGGCACATGGGCAGTGGGGGAGAGTCTTTTATTTTTGCCGATGAGCTGGAGTTCCGTTAAGCGGCAGGATTTCGTATCTTTATACCTTGCTTTCACACATGAATTTTTCAAATAAATATTGTAACAGCCTCACACAGTATTCACGTTTTGTAACGCGTGAGGTCAGCATTGGTGACCTTAAACTCGGCGCGTCAAATCCTATACGGGTGCAGAGTATGACCACCACTGACACAATGGATACGCTGGCAACGGTTGAACAAAGCATCCGGATGATCGAGGCTGGATGTGAACTGGTCCGCATCACAGCTCCCAGTTTAAATGATGCCCGCAACCTTGAACTGATCAAAAAAGAATTGAAGAACAGGGGTTACAATACACCTATTTGCGCCGACATTCATTTTACACCTAACGCGGCAGAACATGCTGCACGGGTAATTGAAAAGGTGCGTGTGAACCCGGGCAATTACGCCGATAAGAAAAAATTTGAGACCATTGATTACACAGATTCGGCCTACGAAGCTGAACTGGAGAGGATTCGTACACGTTTTACGCCGCTGGTGAAGATCTGTAAAGAATATGGAACGGCCATGCGCATTGGCACAAATCACGGCTCGCTCAGCGACCGGATCCTGAGCCGTTATGGCGATACGCCGCTGGGCATGGTGGAAAGCGCGCTGGAATTTCTGAGGATCTGTGAGGAGAATAATTATTTCAACATTGTAATTTCCATGAAGGCCAGCAACACACAGGTGATGGTGCAGGCTTACAGGTTACTGGTTGCAAAAATGATTGAAACTAACCGGAACTATCCTTTACATCTTGGCGTAACCGAAGCAGGCGACGGTGAGGATGGACGGATCAAATCTGCAGTTGGTATTGGAACTTTGCTGGAAGATGGCCTCGGTGACACCATCCGGGTATCGTTGACTGAAGAACCTGAATTTGAAATTCCCGTGGCCAAGATGCTGGCGCAACGTTATGATAAAAGAGCCGGGCATCAGCCGATAACAGAAATTAAGAACGAAATGCCTTATGATCCGTTTTCCTACCAGCGTCACCACACACGCGATGTGATCAACATAGGAAAAAATAATGTACCGCGTGTGATTGCTGACTACAGCATGAAATCACAGATCACCGCTGCAAGCCTGTTCGGAGTTGGATATAATTATTCGGTACCACTCGACAAATGGAACCTGAACGATCAGGCTGTAGATTATCTTTATTTGGGCGATCACGAAATTGATTTTGAAATTCCCGGAACGCTTGGTTTGATCTGTAATTCAGGTGCCTGGGAGAAAAACAAAAACCGCGAACGGACCTACCCCTTGTTTTGCGGCGAAGAGTATTTTAAAACAGCACACCGGTCCGATACGCTCAACTTTGTTGTGGTTGACGATTCGGTATTGACAGAAGATTTTGTTGGCAGGATCAGCACTGAAAAAAAGGTGTGCCTGGTTCTTGATTCTTTTAACACGCATACCATGCCGGCCCTTCGCCGTATGGCCATCAGACTAACTGATTTGAAATGTGAACTGCCTTTTATCATCAAATGCAATTACAAGGATTTAAACGAGTCAGAATTCCAGTTATACAGCAGCACCGATCTGGGAGGTTTATTGCTGGATGGATTTGGCGACGGGATCTGGATCAAACAGAAAGATTGTGTAAGCACTAAAGTATGTAATTCAACCGCTTTTGGGATCCTTCAGGCTTCCCGCACACGCATCAGTAAAACAGAATACATCAGTTGTCCGAGTTGTGGCCGCACTTTATTCGATCTCCAGGAAACAACCCAGAAGATCCGCGAACGCACCGATCACCTGAAGGGGATCAAGATCGGGATCATGGGCTGCATCGTAAACGGACCAGGCGAAATGGCGGATGCCGATTATGGCTACGTTGGCACCGGACCCGGAAAAATCAGTTTATACAAAGGCAGGGAAGTGGTGAAAAAAAACGTGACCAGTGAAACTGCGGTTGACGAACTCATCAGCCTGATAAGGGAACACGGCGATTGGGTGGAAAAGGAATTGTCCTGATCAGATCGGCGTTGTTTTATTCTTTCCAGTTTGAAATAATTTCCCGCGATCTCAAAAAAGCATCTTCCTTTGAAGGGTGAGTCCAGTGCCAGGTGTCAGGCCCTGTTTTACTGAATTTTTGTTTAACATTGCCTCCCGGGTTTTTCAGATATTTTGCTTTGATCATCGTTCGTTGACCGTCAACGAGAAATATCTTCGCTTTAAAGTTTCTCTTGTGCCTGTATTTATGTACGGTGTAAATATGACCGTTGTGATAAGACACACGCACAACGTGTTTAAAAGCCATGTCGTGGCGCGAATAAAGCTTCAGTTTGTGTTTTTTCGCGTTGAATCTCTGCCGCTCTTTGCGGACAAAGGTGACCATTGTATCCAACTGACCGGTTTTATTTTCAATAAATTGCCATTCTGTGACAAATTCATTGGATTGCGCCGTGACTGGAACTGCTAAAAACAGCAAGGCTGTAATAAAAATGCAGGATAGAAATTTCATGCTGATGTTTTTAAAATAGCATTTAATTGTTTTCAGTTTGGAGGCTTTATTCTTTTTTTTCCAGAGCCTCGGCCGCTGAGGAAACAAAATTAACCGTTTTCCCCTGATTGGATTCGTAAATAAAATCCCGGAGGCTTTTTGAGCTCAGCTCCCCGAAATTGCCAACAATGGCCAGCTTCACGCGGTAGTTGGAAAACTTTTGCAGGATCTCGCCTGCAAGGCCGTTACTCAGATCAAAAAACAGGGGCGTGATGTTTTTGCTGTGAACGATGATCTTGTCAAAGTTCTGGTAATAAAGATCGCCAAGAAGCGCAAGACCGTCTTCCGCGTTTTGAATGATGATCTGGTCTGCGACCACTTCTGCTACCCGGTCATTGCCGGATTCATGTGTGATAATTTCCATAAAGTATTTTGTTTTATGATCTGCCGAGTTCAATGTCGATAATGCGTCTCCCGGTTTCTCCTAAATAATGAATGATGGTGTCAATAAAAACTTTTGTGCCGGTGTCGGAGTTGGTAAAGATAACCAGGCCTTTTTTTGATTCGGGAAACAGAAAAACAATGGTGTGAACACCTTTATCTGTTCCGCCGTGGCTCAGGCACAGCGTTTCATTGCCTGTATTCTGATAAATGGTCCAGCCCAGTCCCGTGAATTTGTTGAGTTGAATGTCGGCTTGTCGCGAACACATGTCTTTAAAAAGTTCGGGCGTTAAATTCGCACCGTTCATGGTATGAATCAGGAGCCTGCAATAATCTTCAACTGTGGTAAGGAGATCGTCGGCCGCGTTGGGTTTTTTGTTTTTGTAAACAGGATAAATTTCACCGTTAGCCTTGTGCCATTGCGCGAAACGTCTTTCGTTCATACCGCGGCTCCAGGTGAACCGACTGTCTTTCATGCTCAGAGGTTTAAAGATTAATTCATCTGCCAGTGCTTCGAACGATTTTCCTGTTTTTTTCTCAAGCGCTTTTCGAAGATATTCGTAGCCTTCGCCGGAGTAACCATATTTGGTGCCGGGCGCCCTTTCAAATTTCAGTTTTTTGTCTTTGTCAGAATACCGCCAGTTGGGAAAACCGCTTTGGTGACTCAGAACGTGTCTTGTGTTCAGCAGTTTCAGGAGTGTATCGTTTGTCAGGTCAGGGTCAATCCAATAATGGCGGAGAGGTTCATCGATGTTCCATTCTCCGGCGCTTGCCAGTTTCAGTGCGATCAGGGCAGTAACAGGTTTTGCCAGCGATGCTACGTTAAAGATGGTATTAAGTGGCGCTTTTTTATTTTTAGTAAGTTCCCCGTAAACAGCTGTTTCTTTTATTTTACCGTCTTCAATAAAACCAATACCAAGCGCGGGTACTCCTTGACTCGCCAGCCATTTTTCGGTCACAGACCTGTTTTTGAAAAGAAGGGTTTTATCAATTGTGTCACCATCAGTTACATTAGCACGGTGATGCGCACCGCTGAGGTCTAATGAAAGGCCCGCTACCAGCATCGAATAAATAACAGCAGATTTCATCTTATACCTTCAAAACAGGTTTAATATTTTCTGATAATGATCACGC
>CAZFCR010000028.1:0-15849 GCA_964517305.1 uncultured Akkermansia sp. | reverse complement strand
AGGATGAGATGATAGAAGTAGGCCAGAATGCTTTTCCTGCGCTCATCGATTACAACGCCGATGGAAAAAAAGACCTGTTGATTGGTAACTATGGTTATTTCGATAACAAGGTGCTGAATCCCCGTCTCACCCTGTATGAAAATGTAGGTACCGCTTCAACACCGCAATATTCATTGATCAGCCGCGATTACGGCGGGCTGAGTGGCCAGTCCATCAACCACGCCATGCCCGCAGTTGGTGATATAGACAACGACGGCGATGTGGACATCTGTATCGGGACTTCATCCGGCCAGATCCATTGGCTGGAGAATACTGCCGGTGCAGGCAACGTGTGTAACTTCTCGGTTTTTAAGAACAATCCTTTTTCTTTTACTACCATTTCTGCAGCCGCTGCGCCACAGTTATTTGATCTTGATGCCGATGGAAAACTGGACCTGCTGATTGGTATGAAGAACGGCAACGTTGCTTTTTACCGCAATACCGGCTCTCCTGGCTTACCGGCATTCAGTCTCGTGACGAATACTCTGGGCGGGATCAATGTAAAAGGCAGTCCTACCCAATATGCTTTTGATGGGTACGCCACACCCTATTTTTACAATGATGGCGGATCGGTGAAAGGAATGGTTGGATCCGTTACAGGCCAGATCTTTCATTACAGCGTGGGCGCGCTTACTGATCCTTTTACCTTGCTCACCTCCAGTCTGAATGATTATAACGAGGGCGGGCAGTCAACTGTTTTATTTGATGATATTAACGGCGATCAGAAACGTGATCTCATCATCGGCAATGCTTCAGGAGGTCTCAGTTTTTTCTCTTCTGCTTCACCTTATGTCGGCCTGTCAGAACAATCCAGGGTTTCTGCTGTTTCTCTGGCAGTGTTTCCAAATCCGGGTTCAGGAGAAATGACTGTAAAAATAAGCGGTGAAACAGTTTCCTCTGCGAAACTGATCGTGCGGGATTTACCGGGCAGAGCGCTGCGTGAGTTTCAGATAAAGGGCGCTGCGGGCACCATTCATCTTCACGGTCTCGCAACGGGCGTCTATTTTCTTGAATGTCAGATATCAGGGGAAGCGGGTGAATCGGTGGTCATTAAAAAAATCATTCTTGAGTAATTGAAAGCCTTCAGTAAATACCTTGTTTTTTCTTCGTTTCTGGCCTTTGTAGCCTGTACAAAAGATGTGGGCCGTTTCAGCAAAGGCGATTATCCTGATGATGTAGGCGAGATCATCACACGTTCCTGCGCGGTATCGGGTTGCCACAACGGACTGAGTTACCAGGCTGCGGGTAATTATAACCTGAGCACATGGACTGATATGTTCAAGGGATCCAACACCGGTTCGCCGGTGATCCCGTACAACAGTAAATTTTCTTCGCTTTGTTATTATATTAATACCTATGCTGATCTCGGCTTGCAGAATAAACCCACCATGCCCCTGAACAGGCAACCGCTCAGCCGCGAACAGGTGCAACTGATCAAAACCTGGATCGATGAAGGTGCACCGGACAGAAATGGGAAAGTGATGTGGGCTGACAATCCTGGTCTGAAAAAACTGTACGCTGTTAACCAGGGCTGCGATGTGGTGACAGTGTTTGACAGTGAAACGCAACTGCCTATCCGGTACATTCAGGTTGGAACAAAAGACGGTATGGATACACCGCATCACCTGCGTGTTTCGCCGGACGGGAAATACTGGTATGTGATCTTTATCAACAACAACGTCATGCAGAAATACCGTTGCAGCGACGACGCCTTTGTTGGAAATATCCCGCTCACACCTTATGCAGCCGGTACTTCGGCCAGTCCTGAAGACGACGCGGCCGACTGGAATACCTTTGTGATTTCACCCGACAGCCGTTTTGCCTATTGCATTTCATGGACACAGAACGGCAAGGTATCGGCGGTAGATCTTGAGAAAATGAAACTGCTCCATTACACCGGCGGACTTCATTATTCGCATGGTGTGGCGCTGAATGCCGCGGCCGATAAACTGTACATCACTGCGCAAACAGGCAATTTCATCACAGAACTTGATACAGGATTTACAGGCGATCAGCTTTTATCGCTGAGCAATGGCATTAATTATAGCTCTTCACTCGATCCGCACGACATCATACTTTCTCCTGATGGCCAGAATTTTCTCATCACCTGCCAGGGAAGTAACGAGGTGCGGGTATTTAACATCGCAGGTAAAACAGTCAGTCACATTATTCCAACAGGTGTGTATCCCCAAGAGATCGCGTATTCGAAATCTACAGATGAGTATTTTGTGACCTGCACGAGTGATACCGTAAGTGTTGCCGGCGCAAGAGGCGTGGTAACACGGATCAAAGCCGGTGGTTACAGCGCCAGCAATATCAAATGCGGTTATCAGCCGCACGGACTGGCTGTAGACGAAAGCAAAAAATTGTTATACGTTTTGTCAAGAAATATCTCCGCATCCGGACCACTGCCTCACCATTCCAGTACCTGCGCGGGACGCAACGGTTTTCTGAATTTTGTGGACCTGAATAACTTTAAAGTGCTTGATCGAAAAATTGAGTTAAGTGTCGATCCGTACTTTATCTTTGCCCGACCATGAGCGAACTTAACGCAGCCTTGTCCAAACAACCCATTCTGCTCTTCGACGGCGAATGCGGATTCTGCAACCATACCATCCAGTTTTTTCTTAAACAGGAAAAAAATAAAAAAATGCATTTTGCTCCGCTTCAGTCTGAGATCGGCACTGAGCTGAGGAATTATTTCGAGATCGATCCGAAAATAGACAGCCTTATTTTAATTAAAGGTCACTCTGCCTATATTAAATCCTGCGCGGCTTTAAGATTAACGCCTTATATGAAAGGTTTGTGGCCAGCGCTGATCGTCTTTGTTGTGATACCGCCTTTTCTTCGTAACCTGGTTTACGATTTTATTGCAAAACGCCGCATGCGTTTGTTTGGTCGGGTTGAAAGTTGCGCCCTGCTTCAAAAAGAAGACCGGGAGCGTTTCCTGGCCATGTAAATTAAAATGCAAGCACTTTGTTGAGGTCTTCAACCACTCTTTTCAGATTGGCAAGCACCTTACGCCAGTTTTCTTCAGAATGTAACCTGCTTTTTTCATCTCTCACATTTTCCTGGGTGATTTCCAGCCGCGTCTGATTTTTTTCGCGGTGCAGGCGGTAAGTAATGGTGAGGTAATTTTCGGGTTTGTTTTCGGTGCCCGACATGGAACTCCAGTAGGAATAGCGGATGAGGTCAAAGGGGTCGAATGCCAGTACGGTGCCTTCATCCTCGTAAGTTTTTCCTTCAAATTCACCGCTGAAACGGATGGGACCTTTTATTTTCCAGTCGGTATGGGTGGTGGTGCCAAAAAAATAACGTTTGATGATCTCAGGTTTGGTTAACGCTTCCCAGACCCTTTCTGCGGGGGCATCAATGAGAACGCTGGCTCTGGCGGTTAAATAACTGTTCATAGCATGTTTTTAACATCAATCATAAAATCCGGTGCCAGGCGCGGGGGGTAATTAATCCCCAATCCACCGGGTTATTTTTAATAATATTGCTTTTATGAACATCGAAGACATCCAGAAAATATGCACCCGATTCGCCGGGGTCACCGAAGACATTAAATGGGAAAACCATCTTTGTTTTAATGTAGGCGGCAAAATGTTTATGATCACTTCACCCGAAACGGTCCCTGTTTCAGCCTCCTTTAAAACCAGCGCAGAAATGTTTGAGCAACTCAGTGTGAGGCCCGGCTGCCAGCCCGCGCCCTACCTTGCGCGTTACAACTGGGTTCACGTGGACGATATGACACGTTTTACAAAAAAGGAATGGGAAAATCTGCTTGCCGAAGCATACAAACTGGTGTATGAAAAACTGCCTGCAAAAACCAGGGCGCTGATCATCAACAAAAAAAGCTGACCGCGGGGCCAGCTTTTTATAAATGAATTTTTTTCTGATTAAATGATCAGCATCACGTCGCCGTAAGAATAAAAACGGTATTTCTCCTTAATGGCTTCTTTGTAGGCTTTCATGATCAGATCGTATCCGCCAAAGGCGCTCACCATCATCAGCAGAGTGCTTTCAGGCATGTGAAAGTTGGTGATCATACAATTGGCAATGCTAAAATCGTAGGGAGGGAAAATAAATTTATTGGTCCAGCCTACATAAGGATTCAGGTGACCGGTAGTAGAAACAGAAGTTTCGATGGCGCGCATCACAGTGGTTCCCACGGCGCAAACTTTTCTTTTTTTATCCTTCGCAGCATTCACAATTTTACAGGTGTCGCTGGAGATCAGCACTTCTTCACTTTCGGTTTTGTGTTTGGTGAGATCTTCTACTTCCACTGTTCTGAATGTACCCAATCCGATGTGCAGGGTGAGAGGCGCAAACTGAACACCTTTGATTTCAAGACGTTTCAGTAATTCACGGCTGAAGTGCAATCCGGCGGTAGGAGCGGCAACCGCGCCTTCGTTCTTGGCAAAAACGGTCTGGTAACGCTCGGTATCTTCAGGCTCAGCAGCCCTTTTAATGTATTTTGGAAGCGGTGTCTCGCCCAGGTCGTAAAGTACTTTCCTGAATTCCTCGTAGCTGCCATCGTATAAAAAACGAAGTGTACGGCCGCGTGAGGTGGTGTTGTCAATTACTTCGGCTACAAGACTGTCGTCTTCGCCAAAATACAGTTTGTTGCCTATCCTGATCTTACGTGCCGGATCAACCAGAACGTCCCACAGACGGCTTTCAGCGTTTAATTCGCGTAACAAAAACACTTCGATCTTGGCACCGGTTTTTTCCTTGTTACCGTACATACGGGCCGGAAATACCTTGGTATCATTGAGAACAAGCACATCGCCATCATCAAAATAATTGATAATGTCCTTGAATTTTTTGTGTGTTATTTTTCCACTTGCCCTGTCAACAACCATCATGCGGGCATCTTCACGGTTTTTAGCCGGATGCTCTGCAAGCAGTTCCTTAGGCAGGTTGAATTTGAACATTGATAACTTCATATGGCGCTTAAATTTGTGTGTAAGAAAATGGATTGAATTTTTTAGAACCGGGAGGGAAGGAGTTCAGTATCCGCCTCGGGGTATACTGACTAAAAAATAAATGTCATAATCTTACGGGATTAATTCGGGGTGCAAAACTAATAAAATTTCGCTGTTTTTGCTACTAAAAATTTATAAATTGCGCAATTTGTGTCAGACGGCGTCAAAACGCTTTCTTTATCCGTAATTTCGGAACATTATTGCCCCAATTTCCTTAAATAAATGAGATTTTTAACAAAATTCAAAAAGGCTGGCCTAGTCCTTAGCCTGATTTTCGCCCTTGTTTTTGCCGTGGCTTACACGCCCGATTATTTCGAGATCAGCAAAAACCTCGACATTTTTAATGCAGTGTACCGCGAACTGAACGTGGCTTACGTGGACGGAACAAAACCGGGTCAGCTGATGAAAACAGGCATCGACGCCATGCTGAACTCGCTTGATCCCTACACTGTTTATTACACCGAGAACGATATTGAGGACTTTCGTTACATGACCACCGGCGAGTATGGTGGCATTGGAGCAACAGTTAACGATATCAACGGCAAGATCGTTGTGTCGGATCCATACGAAGGTTTCGCTGCTTTTAAAGCGGGAATCAGGGCTGGCGACCAGATCATCGGCGTGAACAACATCAATGTGGAAGGCAAAAAAACCGACGATATCAGTAACCTGTTAAAAGGCCAGGCCGGCACTCCCATCAAATTAAAGATCCGCAAACCCGGACAGGAAACGCCAGTGGATGTGAGTCTGAACCGTGAGGAGATCAAAACCAAAGCAGTTCAGTACGCGGGCATTTTGCCCAACACTACAACCGGGTACATTAAACTCATTTCTTTCACCGAAAACTGCAGCGGCGAGGTAAAAGAAGCGTTCCTGAACCTTAAGACTAAAGGCTGCAACAGTCTGGTGCTCGACCTGCGCGGTAACCTTGGTGGTTTGTTGCTGGAAGCGGTGAACATTGTGAACTTTTTTACGGATAAAGGACAGGAAGTGGTTTTCACCAAAGGAAAAATACCTGAATGGGACAAAACCTACCTGTCCGTGAACAATCCGATCGATCTTCAGATTCCTCTGGTAGTTCTGGTGGACGACAACTCAGCTTCCGCATCAGAAATTGTGAGCGGCGCTTTACAGGATCTTGACCGCGCGGTAATAGTTGGCAAACGCACTTATGGAAAAGGACTGGTTCAGCAGACAAAAGACCTGGTATACAATGCCAAGATTAAAGTTACCGTGGCCAAGTATTATATTCCCAGTGGCAGGTGTGTACAGGCGCTGGATTACAGCAACAAGGACGAAGAAGGCCGGGTTGACAAAGTGCCCGACAGTCTGATCACCGCCTTTAAAACAAGGGGAGGCAGAATTGTTTACGATGGTGCAGGGGTGATGCCCGATGTGAAAACTGAAGAAGAAAAATACAGCAACATCGCTATTTCTTTATTGTCGAAGTTTCACATTTTTAATTATGCCACCGATTATGTCTTAAAACATCCGCAGATAGACCCCGTGGCCAGTTTTAAATTAAGTGAAGAGGATTACAACGGTTTTCTGCGATACCTGGAAGGAAAGGATTACGATTATCAGTCGAAAAGCGAAAGGGAACTGGAAGAGCTGAAAAAAAACGCGCAGGAGGAAATGTATTTTGAAGGCATCAGCACGGAATACCTCGCGCTTGAAAACAAAATGAAACAAAATAAAAAATCAGACGTTCACAAACACAAGGATGAGATCAGGAAAATACTGGAGGAAGAAATTGTTTCACGTTATTATTTTCAAACAGGACGAATCGAGTTTTCTCTCAGAAACGACGCGGATCTGAGCAAAGGAATTGAGATCTTAAAAGATGAAACAAAGATCAAAACCATTTTAACGCGCATCGAAAAGCCTGAAAAACCATTCAACACGCGAAAAAAATTCTGAAAAATCAAAAACCCCCGGTGAAACCAAACTGCACAATGATGCGGGAGGGATAAATGGAAAGCTGGTGCGGGGTGAGGTTGTACATGATGGAAGTGATGAGCGCGGCGCGGTCGCCAATGCGGTGCCTGAATCCGCCGCCCACCAGTAAATATTCGATCCATGTTTTTTTACCCGGTGTGAGCGAAAAAAAATCGGGCTGACGTAACCTGTCGTATTGGGTCTGCACAAAATAACTGTCTGCAATAATGTAACGGATGTAATTGTGCGTTCCGAAAATGGACTGTGAATATCGGCCAAACTGACCGTAATCCATTCGGGTATAATTGTAGATGAGACCTGTGCCCACGTTCAGGTTTTTAGCCGGAATAAAGCCAATGGTTGGCGAAAGAAAAACAAATGTTGGATTGCCGAACCAGAGCTGGAAGTTGCCACCATAGGTGAGTTTTTTGGTCCAGTCAAAATTCCTCTGTTTTTTCCGTTGCGCGGTATCCATTCTGGCCGGATCCTGCCCGTAATAAACGCTGTCGGTTTGCGCGTGTGCAAACACCGTCAGCAGGCAAAGCAGGGGCAACAGTTTCATCATTCTCATGTAACGAAATATAGGCTATCTTCGTGTGCTAAAATTGTAAAAAAATGCTAATACTGGTTACTGGTGCTTCAAAGGGAATTGGATTCGAAATGGTGAAACGTTTTTCCCGGACGCCCGGCACCCTTGTCATCGCGGTATCCCGGAACATTGATCCTGTTAACCGTTATGTTAAAAGCAACAAGAGTCATGCCGTTCTTGCCGTCAAGGCAGATATTACGGTTGCAAAGGACCGGAAAAAGATCGCCGCAGTGATCAGTAAGCTGGAAATGCCCCTTTCTGTTCTCATCAACAACGCGGGCAGTCTCGTTAAAAAACCATTTAAAAAGATCAGCGAACAGGAACTGGAAGGTGTTTACCGCACCAATCTTTTCGCGCCTTTTTTGCTCATCCAGGCGCTTTTGCCTTTTATGCATAAACAAAATGCTCACATTGTCAACATCAGCAGCATGGGCGGATTCCAGGGCAGTTCTAAATTTCCGGGCCTCAGCGCTTATTCCAGCAGCAAGGCAGCACTGAGCGGTCTCACCGAATGCCTCGCTGAAGAATTAAAACCGGAAGGCATTGCTGTAAATTGTCTTGCCATCGGCGCCGTTCAAACCGAAATGTTGTCAAAAGCTTTCCCGGGTTACAAAGCACCGCTTCAGGCTGCAGACATGGCCGCTTTTGTTTGTGATTTCGCGCTCAAGGGTAAAACATATTTTAACGGCAAGATCATTCCTGTTTCCTCATCAACACCATGAAACTGAGTTTTTTTTCGGCTCTTATTTTTTTCTTTTCTTTCAGCTTCGCCACTGCGCAAACCATTACACAAACTGTTAAAGGTGTGGTGCTGGATAAACAAAGTCAGTCGCCCCTGCCCGGTGTGGTGGTGCAGGTGATGGGCCTGGAGCCCGCGCGGGCCGGCATTACCAACGGCAATGGCGAATTTTATCTTGAAAACATTCCCATTGGTCGCCTGCAGTTGAGGTTTAAGATGATGGGTTATAAGGAGAAATTGATAACTGTCATACTCAATGCGGGAAAACAATCGGTGTCAACTGTTGAACTGGAAGAAAATGTGGTGCAGGCCGAGGAAGTTGAAATTGTTGCCGAACAGGACAAAACCAAAACGAATAACAAAATGAGCTCGGTGAGTTCGCGGGTATTCAGTGCCGAAGAGGCCGCGCGCTACGCAGGCAGTCGAAACGATCCTGCACGCATGGCCGCGAACTTTGCAGGCGTGAGTGGCGCCAACGATTCACGCAACGACATCATCATCCGCGGCAACTCTCCCATGGGCATTTTGTGGCGACTGAACGGGCTGGATATTCCTAATCCCAACCATTTTGGAAACGCGGGTTCAACAGGCGGGCCCATCAGCATTCTGAACAACAACACGCTTGACAATTCAGATTTTATGACCGGGGCTTTTGCGGCAGATTACGGGAATGCCACGTCGGGCGTTTTTGATCTGCGCATGCGAAAGGGCAACAACGAAAAACACGAGTTTCTGGCGCAGTTGGGTTTTAACGGTTTTGAACTCGGTGCCGAAGGTCCGTTCAGCAAAAAAAAGAAGAATGGTTCGTTCCTTGTGAATTACAGGTATTCAACACTCGCGGTTTTTAAGGCGCTTAACATTGATTTCGGAACAGGAGACGCGGTTCCGCAATACCAGGACCTGACCTTTAAAACAGATTTTAATACCAAAAAAGCGGGTCGTTTTTCAGTGTGGGGCATCGGCGGCTTAAGTTATGTTGCCCTGCTTGAAAAAGATAAAAAAGCCGGTCAGGATCTTTACGGTTACAGTGCGCGCGACACTTATTTCAGATCAAACATCGGCGCGGGAGGCATTGCCCACACCATCCTGCTTAAAAACAATGCGTATTTAAAAACCAACCTTGGAGTAAGTGGCAATTACAACCACATCATCGCCGACAGGATAGACACTGCATTTAAAACCGCCGGCAATCTTAAACCGGAGTACAGGCAAACCACCAAAAACATCCGCTATTCTTTTAACACAACCTACAACCGCAAGATCAACGCGCGCAATTTTGTAAATGGCGGCATTTACACCGATTTTTTCGAGACTCTTTTTACCGACAGTAACGATTACCTGTTTGGTGACAATACGTTTATTGTGCTGCGCAACTATAAAGGCAACACGGCCCTGATGCGTGCTTTTGTGCAGTGGCAGCATAAATTCAGCGAAAAGCTGACCTTTAACGCCGGATTGAGTCAGCAGTTTTTTTTACTGAACAACACGCAGGCCCTGGAACCCAGACTGGGTCTTAAGTACGAGCTGTCGCGCAAACAGGTTCTTAGTCTGGGTGCCGGACTTCACAGTCAGCTGCAGCCGATGTACATTTATTTTGCAACAGATACAGCGGGAGCCGGCGGGCGGGAAACGAACCGCAATCTCGATTTTACGAGGGCTGCCCACGCGGTGCTCGCTTACGACCATAACTTTTCGGGTAACTTCCGTTTAAAAGCCGAGTTGTATTACCAGTATATTTTTAGTGCGCCTGTTAAAGATTTTCCCGATTATTTTTCGGCTCTTAATCTGGGTGCCGATTTTAACAGTCCTAACGTCAGTAACCTCTTAAGCGCCGGAACCGGCACCAATTACGGAATTGAGATCACGCTGGAGAAATTTTACAGCCGGGGTTATTATTTTCTTTTCACTTCCAGCATTTTTGAAAGCAAATACACAGGCAGCGATAAGGTGCAGCGCAACACCGCCTTTAATGGTAACTATGTGCTTAACCTTCTGGGTGGAAAAGAATTCCGGATCCGCGAAAAACACACCATCAGCATTGATTTCAGGGGAACTTACGCGGGTGGCAAACGGTATGCGCCCATCGATCTGGAGGCGAGCCGACTGCGTGGCGATGAAGTGCGCGACGGCAGCCGGGCTTTTGAAATGCAATATGCGCCGTATTTCAGGATCGATGTTAAACCCGGTTATCGCCTCAATTCGAAAAAAGTAACGCACGAATTTTCGGTAGATGTTCAGAATGTGACGCGGAATTTAAATGTCTTTCAGCAGGTTTACGACATCAATAGCCAAAACATCAAAACCGATTACCAGCTCCGGTTTTTTGTGATTCCGCAATACCGGGTTTTGTTCTGATACCGGAATTCCTTAAAAAATAGCCTGAATACGGTTTTTTGACAGGATTTTGAGTGATTTTTGCTAAAATTTCCACGGAATTTGCAGGTTTTTAATTTTCTGATGGCGACTTGACAGTCAATATTTTAGCAGCTTGTTGGACCTCGAAAATCCTTACAAATTTAGCCATCCGGTTCAGCATATTTAATTATATTCGTTCTGTCAAATTTAAAACAACAGTCATGCTAAATCTTAGAAGTTTATTTATCGTAGGGATCGTGTCATTCGTTCCGGCTTCTCTTTTTTCACAGTCACCAAAAAAATATTGTGATGCCGCTGAGAAATTCGAGAAGGCGAAAAACTATGCCGAAGCCGTGGATAATTATTCAAAGGCCATTGAAATGGATCCTAAGTATGACAAAGCCTACGAACAAAGGGCTGCTGTTTATGAGAAACTAGACAAAAAGGATCTGGCTGTTGAAGATTACCGAAAGGCGGCCGCTTTTGATCCAAAGAACAAAGAGCTGTATTACAACGCGGGCCGTTTGCTGGCCGATCTCCAGAGAGACAAAGAAGCCGATGAAATGCTGAGGAAAGCACTCGAACTTAACAAAGGTTATTCAGAGGCCATTGCTGCGGAAGTGGCGGTGCTGTTCAGATTGCGTGATTATTCCTATGGCTTAACCGTTACCCAGCTGGGCATTGATGATAAAAAATCAGCCATCAACCTCTACAACCACGCGGTGATGCACGACAGTCTGAAGAACAACACCGAAGCTGAGAAATTTTACAAACTGGCGAAGTCTGAAGATCAGAAATTTATTCCCGCGTACATCGCGCTTGCACTCACGCAGGTGGAACTGAACAAGGCAGATGAAGCAATGAAGGTATGCGAAGAAGCCCTTGTGAAGGATCCAAACAATGCCGATGTATATTTTGCAAAAAGTATTGTGAGCGCTGCAAAAAAAGATTTTCAGAATGCCATCAACGACATTACCAAAGTGATCCTCACCAAACCAACAAAAGAGGCGTATATGCTGAGGGCTTCATTTTACGAAGTGCTCGGTCAGCACCATACTGCTGTAAGTGATTATTCACAGGTGATTAAACTGGATGAGAAAAACGTTCAGGCTTACCTCAAACGCGCCATTGCCAACGAACAGATCCAGAATTTTCCTGCCGCGCTGGCCGATTACAACAAAGTAGCTGCACTGGCTACAGGGAACGACAAAGTGGATGGCATTGTAAAACAGGCCAAACGCAAGATCTTTGAACTGAACCGCGAATCCAACAAACCGGAAATAGAACTCACGTCTGTAAAAACAGATAAAAACAGCATCAAGGTTTCTGCCGACAAAACTGAAATGGTGATCAAGGGCGTTGTAAGGGATGCCAGCCTCATCAAGAACATGAACGTCAATTCTGGAACTGCTGTATTTTCGCCTGATACACTGAATCCGGTGTTCACACTCAACATCAAAGACCTTGGTAAACTCAACGAAATTACAGTGAGCGCTACAGATGTTTACAACAACACGCAGATCACGCAATACAAAATAGAAAAAACTGAAAGCGATAAACCTATCATCGCCATTGAAACACCCATGGCTTCTTTCGAAAATGAGATCTTCATCGATAACAACAACGCCGAGATTTACCTCCAGGGCAAGATCAAGGATGCCAGTCTCATTGAGACCATCATGGTAGAAGATGTGATCGCCTCTTTTAATCCAACTACTCTCAACCCGCAATTCTCAACGCAGGTGAAGATTGCAGAAAAAGAAAAGATCACCATTACGGTGAAAGATATTTATGGTAATGAGAATGTACAGGTGTTTGCTCTCAACAGGAGCGGCGCTACCGCCGGCATTGACAATCCTATGGGTAATACCTGGGTAGTGTTTATTGAGAACAGCAAGTACCAGAGTTTCCCGAGTCTCGAAGGTCCTGCCAAAGACGTTACAGCCATGAAAGCGGCGCTGGCCAACTACAAGATCACCAAAACCATTCACAAGCGCGACATGACCAAAATTGAAATGGAGAAATTCTTTTCAATCGAATTGAGGGATTACGTGCGCAACAACAACATCAATTCTCTGATGATCTGGTATGCCGGCCACGGTAAGTATGTAAGCCCTACCGGCTACTGGGTGCCTGCCGATGGTAAGACCGATGATGAATTCAGTTATTTTGGCATCAACAACCTGAAAGCTGCAATGCAGTCATACGCCGGTAAACTGGTGCACACACTGGTGATCACTGATGCCTGCGAGTCAGGAGCTACTTTCCTCATGGCCATGCGTGGCGGTGACGATGACAAACGCTGCGATAATTTTGAGCTGACAAGGGCCAAGTCATCACAGGTTTACACCTCTGCGGGATATGAACTGGCTTCTGATAATTCGCAATTCACCAAAACCTTTGTGTCTTGCCTCAACAACAACGTTGAAGCCTGTCTGCCAATCGAGAAAATTGTGAGGAAGGTAACCGCCGCGGTAAGCCAGGCTGGTAACCAGGCTCCGAAATTCGGCAAGATCAAAGATCTTGAAGACGAAGGCGGAACTTATTTCTTCATTAAAAAATAACATTACCGGGAAGTATAATTTATGCACAGGAAATCAGTTATACTTTTTCCCTTATTATTCTTTTGTTTTTTATTCACCGCTCAAACCTATCATTTTACCCGCTACGGCGTAAAGGATGGTCTTGCCCAGTCTAACGTTTCAGGCATTGTTCAGGACAGTTCAGGTTTTTACTGGATAGCCACCGAAGGCGGAGTTTCGCGTTTTGACGGAAAAAATTTTGTGAGCTTTACCACCGATGATGGTCTCGCAGATAACAATGTGAGTGCCATTTATCTCGACCGGAAAAACAACATCTGGCTCGGGCACGAAAACGGATCGCTGACCCGTTATGACGGCCGGCAGTTTAAGGCGATTAATTCACGCTTGCTGCCAAAAGACAAAAAGATCTATGGATTTTACCAGGATCGCAGCAATTGCCTCTGGGTGTGCACCGCTACCGGTGGGGCCATCAAGATCATGGATCCTTCACGCGATCCGGGCGATAAATTTAAACTTCACATCAAAGTGTATTCAGGCCGGGATGGGTTGAGCCAGTATGTTTTTTCGACGGCTGAAGACCGTAACGGTAATATCTGGTTCCTTACCGACATTGGCGTGAAGATCTATTACAAGACCACACACCGTTTCGAATTTTTCAGACCCTCGGAAATGCCGGTGGGACAAATTTCATGCATCGCCGCCGACAAAAACAACAACATCCTGATGGGAACCACGGCGGGAACTGTTTCGCGTTACGATGTGGCCACGGGCAAATTTGAAACCCTGATCGAGGCCAGCGATGCTACCGGAATTACGGCTGCCGGTCCCAATCTCATTTACGCCATCCTCGAAGACAGGCAGGGGAATGTATGGGCGTCTGGATCCAACCACGGCGTATTCAGGTACGAAAAAAAAGGCGGAAAAGTAACTTCGTTCAATACTTCGAACGGGCTTGCCGTTAACAAGATCAAAAGCATTTACGAAGACAATGAAGGCAATGTATTGTTTGGTACTTCAGGAGAAGGCATCGAGATCTTCAGTACCGAACGTTTTGTTTCATTTAATAAAAAAAACGGACTGGTGGATAACCAGGTGTGGACAGTTTGCCGCGACAATGCAGGCCGTTTCTGGTTTGGCACCAACGAGGGCATCACTGTTTATGATCCTGCAATGCCGGCTGAAAAAGCCTACAAAAACATCACCGTAAAAGATGGTCTGCCTTCCAACAACATCCGCTCAATTGTAAAAGACCAGCAGGGCGATCTCTGGATTGGCAGTTGGGGAGGCAAGGTGATCAGGTTTGATTCGCGGCGTGGAGCATTCACGGCCGTTCCCGCGTTGAACGAAATTGTGAACCAGCTGGTGAGCTGTTTGTTCATCGACCGCCGGAATCAGCTCTGGATCGGCACCTGGGAGGGGATTGTAAAATACGATCTGAATACACAGGCCATTAAAACCATGCGCACCATCGACGGGTTGAGCGACAATGACATCTCCTGTATCTTTGAAGACAGCAGGAGCCGCGTCTGGATCGGAACCAAACAAAAAGGTGTGAATGTTTATGAAAAAGGCGCGATCAAAAAATACAACCGTGAAAACGGACTGACCTATAACAGCATTTCATCCTTTACCGAAGATAAAAAAGGCAACATCTGGATTGGAACAGAGGGCGGCGGTGTATTTGTTTTTAATGGCAGCAAATTTTTAAATTACAAAGTAAAGAATGGGCTTGTGTCGGATTTTGTTACGGAGTTGATCACTGATCAGAACTACGACATCTGGCTGGGAACAAACAAAGGTCTTAACCGCTTTGATGCCAAAAAAGAAGAGTTCCGTACTTTTCTGGCGGGTGATGGTTTTACAGGCGTGGAAACCAAGCCCAGGGCTGCATTCCGAGATGATCAGGACAATCTGTGGTTTGGTACTGTAAATGGCGCTTTCAGTTACAGTCCTGCAAAAGACAAGGCTTTAACGGATGCTCCCATCACAAAGATGTTACAGTTCAGGGTCAATCTGCAGAGTTATCCGATTGTTAACCACACAGAACTGGCTTACAACAACAATTCATTTATTTTTGATTTTATCGGGATTTCTCTTGCCAATCCTGAAGCGGTCACCTACCGCGTAAAACTGGAGGGATACGACGATGACTGGCGGCCTGCTTCAAAACAAACTTCAGAGGTATATTCCAACCTGCCCCATGGTAAATATGTTTTTAAGTTCATTGCCTGTAACGCTTCGGGGGTGTGCAGCGAACCATACGCCTTAAGCATTACCATTACCCCGCCATACTGGAAGACCTGGTGGTTTTACCTGGCTGTGGCCGCTGTGATCATAGGCATTTTATTTGCCTACATCAAACTGCGTGAGCGAAAACTGCAACAGGAAAAAAAGATCCTCGAGGACAAGGTGAATGAACGCACCGCTGAGGTCGTTGAAAAAAATAAAGAGCTCGATGAGATCAACAAAGACATCACCGCCAGTATCCGTTATGCTAAACGCATACAGGACGCTATTTTGCCTCCCGATGAATTTGTAAAAAAACACCTGCCCAATACCTTTGTGTTGTTTAAACCCAAAGACATTGTGAGTGGCGATTTTTACTGGATGGAGAATAAAAAAGACACGGTGATCTTTGCGGCTGTAGACTGCACCGGT
>CAZFCR010000027.1:0-16511 GCA_964517305.1 uncultured Akkermansia sp. | reverse complement strand
ATTACAGGCTCGGTAATGATGTAAACTTTATTGATGGTGTAGCGGGTGTGGTTAACCTGAACCAGAGAGTCTTCAACGGAGTTATAGGGTTTGCTGAATTTATTAATGCGCAGTACCAGTGAAACCTGATTACCCGCAAATGCAGTATCAACATCATATTCAATGTAAGCGTTCTCGAAATTAAAATAACCGTTGTTTCTCGCTACATCTGTGATGCGTTCGCGTTCCAGCTGAAGTTTCTGAGCATCGTATTGCATGCCTTCATACAGCAAGCTGTTTTTGGCGTCGCGCATTACATAAGTTCCAAGAAGAGAATCCTCAAGTTCATACCGGATGCCGGAGATGGTGTAAGCTTTTCCCGGCCGGAGGATATAAAACACCGAGGCTTTTTTCTTTTTCCTCTTCACGCTAACACTGTCGCTTACCGAATTATTAAAATAACCTTTGCTGAAGAGGTAACGACTTAACTGGAAGCGGGTTTGTTCGGTAAGCAGTGAATCCAGCACCACGGCCGGTTCGCCGATGTCGCGCATGCCTTCAAGAAAGGTAGCGCTCTCTTTGTTTTTGAGTTTGGGGATCCTCGGTTTTTTTCCTTTGCTGGTGCGGCGGATGTTTTTCTTTTCGAACCGTTTTACTTTTTCGGCGTTTTTGCGGTCGTATTTTTGATTTCTCGCGACCTTGTTTTTTCTGATCTTTTCGTTATCGAAACGGTTATACCACCACACGAAAAAATGAAACTTCCGCAACAGTTTGCGGTTGGGTTTTTGCCGGTAAAAAGCTTCAAGATCTTCGTTGGGAATATTTGTCTGCCCGGCGTTAATCACTTCAACATTGTTGAGAAGGTATTGCCCGGGTAATAATTTTTTTGTCGGGTTACAGCTCGCAAACACTAATCCGAACAAGAGCGGCAGGATTGTTTTTGCAGCAATGTACCGGCTTGTAGAATAATTATCCTGATATTTTTTTGCGCCCCGCTTCAAAAACAGCTCAATAAAATATGCTAATTTAGGCTAAAATATGCTTAGTAAAAATCAATTGGCCGAAATCAGGCTGCTGCATACCAAAAAGGGCAGAGACCAGGCACAGCGCTTTATTGCAGAAGGATTAAAGACCGTTGAAGAACTTATTCGTCTGCGTCCCGATCTTGTTGTTGCGATTTATGGCACCTCACTTTTTACAGACCAGGATCGTGCTGTGCTCAGAAAAAAAGACATACCCTTTTACGAAACCAAAGATGAGCAGATGGAAAAGATGAGCCTGCAGCACACGCCTTCCGGCGCCCTGGCAGTGTGTCGTTATATTGACGAACACGATGCAGATTTTAACCCGCAATCTGAACTCGCGCTTTATCTCGATGACATCAGGGATCCCGGTAATATGGGCACCATTTTGCGCCTCGCAGACTGGTTTGGTATTAAAAAAGTTTTCTGCAGCCATAACACTTGCGAATTGTACAACCCAAAAGTTATTCAGTCGAGCATGGGTGCGTTTTTACGGGTAGAGGTCATTTATGATCAGCTTGAAAAAATCATTTCCCGCTGCGGTGTGGATCGCGTTTACGGCGCAGTGTTGAACGGCAACGATGTGTACAGGGAAGAGCTTAAAAATGGTTTGCTCGTGATTGGTAATGAATCTAACGGCATTCAGGTCGAAAATCTTGCTTTAATAAACAAAGGTCTGACCATCCCGGCACATCAGAATAATGGCACCGAATCTTTAAATGCGGCTATGGCCACCGCCATTCTTTGCTCTGAATTTTTCAGGCAATTGAGGCAAGCTTAAGATTATTTTTTGGAGACATTTGCCTTGAATCTAACTTTTGCCGGGGTTTTGGGATCATTGCTGCTGAGAAACACTACACGGTCCTGCCGGCCGTAAACACTTGCCGTATTAAAGGTAACGATCACAGTGTCTGTTTTTCCAGGCAACACCGGCGCTTTTGGCAGCTGAACAGTAGTACATGAACAACCTGCCTCTGCTTCGGTAAAAACAAGAGGCACATCGCCTTCGTTTGTTATCGGGTAGGCATGGCGGAGCACCTCGCCGCGTTGGATGTTGCCAAAGTCTTTTTTGTGGTCGGCGATTTTAAGCCTGGGCTGGGCATGGGTTAGGTTCAGGGTCATAGCGAACGCTAAAGTTACACACGACTTTAAACAAAAAATCCTCCCGGTTTTGCCGGGAGGATTGAACAGATTTTTTAATGGATTAACCACCTGCCTGCGCTTTAGGTTTAACCTCGCCTTTGATGCGTACTTTTTTCGTAGCATATTTTGCGTTGGAAGTCACCGTTACATTTTTTTCGAAACGACCTTCACGTTTGGTATCGTATTTAACTTTGATAACGCCGCTTTTGCCGGGAAGAATAGGTTCCTGTGGCCAGCCTGGTTTACCATCGATGGTGGTGGCGGTACAACCGCACTCGCCGGTAACCGAGGTAATGGTTAAAGGCGCTTTGCCGGTATTGGTGAATTTAAATTCACGGATGCCGTTAGCGTCATAATCTACTGTACCATAATCCAGAACTTCGTTCTCAAATTTAATGTCCGGTGCATTCGGGTCCAGGTTAGGAATAACTGACTCCTGTGCATGGACGGCAAAAGTGAGGCCGAGCATTACGCAAATCAATGTCAAGATCTTTTTCATCTCTGATGGAATTTTTTATGAATTAACCTTTTTCAACAGGCGCACCTGCAGGCTGGTTATTCTGTGGGAAAGCTTCTTCAACAGGTTTGGCTTCAACGTTACCTTTGATGGTTAAAACAATGTTGCCACTTTTTGCGTTGGAGTTAACAGTTACTGTTTTGTAAATGCCACCCACGCGGTTAGTATCGTATTTTACTTTGATAACACCGCTTTTGCCCGGAAGGATCGGCTCTTTAGGACACTGTGGTACAGTGCAGCCGCAGCTTCCTGCACAGTTTGAAATAACAAGAGGTTCTTTACCGTTGTTGGTGAACTTAAATTCACACTCACCATTGTCACCTTGTTTGATGTTACCGTAATCGTGGGTCAGCTTGTCCATTTTAATGTCAGCAAGACTGGTTGATGCGGCTGGCGCAACCTGTGGTGTACCATGGTTGTGTCCGTCATCGGCACTGTGGCCTGTTTGAGCAAAAGTGAGTCCAGAAAGTCCAGCTACTAAGCCAAGGGTAAAGATTAACTTTTTCATGTGTGTCTTTTTTTATAATTGTTGTAGTTATTACTAAAATCGTGCCATAAAGATATTATAAAGCCCGGTTTCTTTACGTAATTTTACGAAATTTAACAAAAACTACTGAGTACCAAATACATGGAAATTGCCAAGACCTATAACCCCGGAGATGCCGAGAAAAAGTGGTATCCGCACTGGATGGAGAAAAATTTTTTCAGATCTACACCCGACGAAAGGGAACCTTACACCATTGTTATTCCGCCTCCTAATGTTACCGGTGTGTTGCACATGGGGCACATGCTTAACAACACCATTCAGGATGTGTTGATCAGGCGTGCGCGCATGCGCGGTTTTAATGCCTGCTGGGTTGCAGGAACCGATCACGCTAGCATCGCTACAGAAGCAAAGGTGGTGAAACACCTCGCCGATCAGGGCATTAAAAAGGCTGACCTTACACGCGAAGATTTTCTCAAACACGCGTGGGACTGGAAAGAAAAATATGGCGGCATCATCCTCGAGCAATTAAAACACCTCGGCGCAAGTTGTGACTGGGAGCGCACCAAATTCACGATGGATCCCGACATGAGCGAAGCAGTGCTGGATGTTTTTGTGGATCTTTATAACAAAGGTCACATTTACCGCGGTGTACGCATGGTGAACTGGGATCCCCAGGGACTTACCGCTGTGAGTGATGAAGAGGTGATTCACAAAGAAACTAACAGCAAACTTGTTTATGTAAAATACCGCATTGAAAACAGCGATGAGTTTCTTACCGTTGCTACAACGCGTCCTGAGACCATCATGGGCGATACAGCTGTTTGTGTAAATCCTCATGACGAACGTTATACAAAGCTCCGCGGAAAAAATATCATTGTTCCGGTAGTGAACAGAGTAGTGCCGCTTATTTTCGATGAATATGTTGACGCTTCATTTGGAACCGGTGCTCTGAAAGTTACGCCGGCCCACGACATCAACGATTTTAATCTCGGACAGAAATATAAGTTACCGGTGATCGATGCGCTGACTGCGGATGGAAAAATCAGTGAAGCAGCGGGCGCCTATGTGGGCATGGACCGTTTTGCATGCAGGAAACAGATTGTGAAGGATCTGCAGGAACAGGGTCTCGTTGAGAAGATTGAAGACATAAAAAATAAAGTAGGATATAGTGAGAGAACCGACGCGGTGATAGAACCAAAATTATCGATGCAATGGTTCCTTAAAATGGAGAACGTAAGCAAACCGGCGCTCGAAGCGGTTCTGAGCAATGATGTCAAACTCATTCCGGAAAAGTTTGTGAACACATACAGGCACTGGATAGAGAACGTACACGACTGGTGCATCAGCCGCCAGCTCTGGTGGGGACAGCGTATTCCGGCCTGGTACGATGGATCAGGGAACACAGTGGTTTGTAAAACAAAAGAAGAAGCTTTTTCCAGACTAAAAGAAAAAAATGCTGAGGTAAAAGCAGAAGACATCAAACAGGATGAAGATGTGCTCGACACCTGGTTTTCTTCGTGGTTATGGCCGCTTACCGTGTTTGATCCGCAGGTGATCAGCAAAGGCTGGGACAAAGCGAACAAGGATCTTAAATACTATTATCCAACAAACGATCTGGTAACCGCGCCTGAAATTCTTTTTTTCTGGGTGGCCCGTATGATCATTGCGGGAAAGGAATACACAGGATTAAAACCTTTCAACAATGTTTATTTAACCGGCATTGTTCGCGACAAGCTGGGAAGAAAGATGAGCAAGTCCCTTGGCAACAGTCCTGATCCGCTTGATCTCATCAAAAAATACGGGGCCGATGGCGTACGTGTTGGTATGTTGCTGAGCTCTCCTGCGGGTAATGATCTGTTATTTGATGAAAGTTATTGTGAGCAGGGCAGAAATTTTGCCAATAAAGTTTGGAATGCGTTCAGGCTGATCAAAGGCTTTGAACCGGCCGATATTCCTCAGCCCGCAGCGTCCGCTTCTGCGGTTTCTTGGTTTGGTAACCGTTTTTCTGAACAACTGGAGATCATCAACGACCACTACGCCAAATACCGGATGAGTGATGCGCTCATGTCGACCTACAAACTTGTATGGGACGATTTTTGCGCCTGGTACCTCGAGCTCATCAAACCCGATTTTATTGATGGAAAAGCCCAGCCGATTGACAAGATCACTTTTGAAAAAACAATCGGATTCCTTGAAAACCTTTTAAAGATCATGCACCCCTGGATGCCATTCATTACGGAAGAGATCTGGCATCTTATCGGGGAACGTGATGAAAAGGACTGTGTGATCGTTGCAAAATGGCCGGAAACATCTGTAAATATTGATGCCAAACAAATCGCCGAGTTTGAAGTGTGTAAAGAACTGGTGACCATGGTGAGAAATGTGAGGGCGCAGAAACAGATCTCGCCAAAAGAAAAACTTGAAGTGATTGAACGCTCAGCGGCTGATCGCTCTTATTTTGATACTGCAGTCATTAAACTGGCTAACCTTTCGGCGTTCAGGTATTCATCTGACAAGGTGGAAGGCGCTTTTAGTTTTGTGATCAGAACTACTGAGTTTTATATTCCGCTCGCTAATAATCTGAATGCCGATGAAGAGCGCGCAAGACTTCTGAAGGACCTTGAATATAACCAGGGCTTCTTAAAATCAGTGCAGGCGAAACTCGCCAACGAAAAATTTGTGGCTAACGCAAAACCTGAGATCATTGCTTCGGAACGCAAAAAAGAAAGCGATGCTTTGTCTAAAATAAGAACAATTGAGGAGCAATTGGCAGGACTCTCCTGATCAGGATATTGAAGCAGGCTGGCGCCGTTACCCGGTGCCACCTGCTCTCTCTTTTACATCTTCGGCTCCGCCCTGTCTGCGTCTCGCTCCGGGCACGCTGTTTTTGCCGAATTTATAGGTGAATGAAACTGTCGCCACACGGCTGTCACGCGTCACCAGGAAGTTTTCGTGGTAATCGGTGTAATTTACGTCGGCGTGTACCTGGTTGGTATAGAAGACATCGCTCACGTTTAACTTAATAATTCCATTGTTCTTCATTACTTTTTTCTGAACTCCGATATTGAGCGACCATATTGGTTCAATTACATCATAAGCGTAAACCTCTCTTGCCTGGTAATCGGCACTCAGCTCGGCCGATAGCGTAGATGAAAGATTAAAGGTGTTGACGGATCCGAGGCTTGCGCTGATGTTGCCCACGTTTTGTAAAGGTGTGTTGGCAATGTTGCCGGAATAAAACGCGTAATACACATTAAAATTATTACTGCTGTGCCACCATTTTGCCACTTCAAAGGGTACCGAGCCGTTGAAAGTAAAAACCTCTACTTTACCGAGATTCCTGTCGGTTTGAACGGTCAGGCGTTTTTCGCCGGTGAGCGGTGCAATTACTTCTATGATGTTGTCGCGTGTGTGTCCGTAGCCGATTGAAGTAAAAATTTTTTGTTTGTAGCTGTGACTGAGTTCGAATGACTCGGTAATGGAAGGTTGCAGATAAGGATTGCCTTCTTTGTACGTGGTGGGGTCGAGATAAAATTTGAACGGATTAAGCTGTTCGTAACCCGGACGCCTGATGCGGCGGCCGTAATTGAACTCGAGACTTTGATTTTCACCGAACTTTCTGGTGATTACTGCGTTTGGAAAAAGCTGAGCGTAATTGCGGTTAAAATCCTGCCCGTTCACCAGTTGCGTTCCAACTACAATCGTTTGCTCTGCACGCAGGCCCAGTTGAAAATCCCAGCGTTTAAAATCCCGCCCCAGCATGAGATAAGCGGCGTTGATGTTCTCAGTATAAATAAAATGGTTGCTTTTGCTTGAATCGTAGCGGTTCAAACCCTGACTTCGGTCGTAAAAAGCCAGTGCATTGTCGGCCTTCACGTAGCTTGATTTCTGGCCGGCTTCCAGTTTATATTTTTTTCCCAGCGTGGTATTGAAATCGTTTTTGATCGCATAAATTTTCAGGGCACCATTCAGATCGCCCCGCAGGAGGTAGGGTGATTGAAATTCATTCTGGTTCAGATCGAGATATTTTGTCTGTATGTTCTGCAAAGAGGTATTGCCATAACTCGCGTAGTCGAGATCGCTGGTGAGACTGGTGCCGGCAGAGTCGAATTCATGTTTGAAGTTAACATTTGCGGAAAAATTGCTGCGACGGCTCCGGTTATCAGTTCCGGTCAGAAATTCAGAAGAAAGATCGTTCGTCGAATTAAAAACGTCGGATCTGTTACTCCCTTTGGTGTGAATCCTGTTATCAACACCGTTGATCATGATGCCGAGCGTGTTTTTTTTATTGATAAAATAATCTATCCCCGCTCTGGCCACCTGCGTTTTAAGCTGATGCTTAAAATAGTTATCCTGATCAAAAGCGCCGATAAACAGATTGTTATCAAAAAATTCGCGCCTGAGTTGTAAACGTGAAAAAAGTTCACGGTAAGAATAGTTGTAGGAGCCGTACAGATTGATCTTGTTTTTTCTGTGGTTAAATGAAACCCCACCACCTGATTTAGGATAGTAGCCATGTGATACAAAGGTATTAAGGTTGCCATTGGTACCGCTGCGTTTGTCTTTTTTCATGATGATGTTGATAATCGAGGATCCGGCTGCGTCGTATCTGGCTGAAGGATTGGAGATGATCTCTATTTTTTCAATTGCCGCTGAGGGAATACCTTTGAGATAATTTGACAGTTCAGAGCCCGTCATGGGGGAGGGTTTGCCGTCTATCCAGATGGCCGTGCCCGGTCTGCCATTCAGACTCAGGTTGTCGTTGACGTCAATGCGCACGCCAGGTGCTTTTTCAATCACTTCAAAGGCGGAAGATCCGGCTGCGCTGATCGAGTTTTCTACGTTAAGGATGAGTTTACCTTTTTCCCTTTCAATGTAAGGTTTGCGTGTGGTAACCGTGATTTCTTTAAGATCAACCGCAGTTTTTTTTAATACGATAGCCGGCAGAACAGTGTTGTTTTGAATTTCTGTAAGCCTTGTGCTGTGCGGATCGTGGTTGAACGCGGATATCATAACAAAATACGCGCTGGGTTTAACGGATTCAAAGTGGTATTCACCGCCTGCATCCGAGATCTCTGTTTTTACGAGTGCCGAATCTTTGTTCAGCAACTGTATAACAGCATCGGCTACGGGTTCATTTTTATCAGAAACTATTTTACCGGAGATGGTGAATGCCTGTGCTTTAACTGCAAAGTTGCAGAGTAGAAGAACAAGCAGACTGGCTTGAAAGAAAATTTTTGTTTTCATTGGCTGAGGTTGTTGATGATGGTTTGCATTGTTTTTTGGGTCAAGCTGATTTCCTCTGACGAAAGACCGACTAAAGCATTGGTTCGGTAGGCGGTAACAATTGTTTCCGCTCTGGCGATGAGTGTTTTTCCTTTGGTGGTGATCAGGAGCAGACTTTTTCTTTTATCTGAGCGGTTCGTTTCTTTTTTCACATATCCGTTGCGGATGAGCAGATTGAGAATGCGTGTGATCGAAGCCGCGTCTTTAAAGATGATCGCCGCGATTAGTGTCTGACTGATCTTTGGATTCTGATTAATGCAGTTCAGTGTCAGCCATTGGTCAACTGTGATCCGCAGACCGGCTTCCCTGAATTTTTGCTGAGCAAACTGTCTGTATGTTTTGATGGCTTTTTCAACCGTATAGAAGATAACTTTTCTGAAGTCTTTCATGCATCAGCAAAATTAGTTGATGTATCAAGTAATATTCCGGAAACTATCTGAACTGCATTTTTCGGGTGGCGAAAGGTTAAATGGGCGGATGTGTTGAATAATTGTTATCTTTAATATACAATCCCAAAATCGAAAAAGATGAAAACAAAACTACTTGTATTGTTCTTCGTGTTGTTTGCGTCCTTGTTATCTGCCCAGGTTCCCTGCAGTGGTACTCCAGCGATCAACACAGCCATTTCTAATATTTACACTGTTTGTCCCGGACAAACGGCTACACTCAGCCTGCTGAACACCTATGCCAACAGCGGCATCAGTTACCTGTGGGAATATTCTACGTCTACAGTATTGGGACCCTACACCCTGGTGCCCGGGTCTAATGCGCCTGGCATTGTGTCACTTCCCGTCAACACGGATACATGGTACAGAGCAACTATCGTTTGCAGTAACAGCAACAGCAGTGTTACAACCGCTCCGGTTCAGTTGTATGCGCAGGGCACTGCTACCAGTTCAGTTCCTTATTATGAGGGTTTTTCTGGCATTCAGTTGAACAATTATCTTCCCAATTGCTCCTGGACGGCGGATGTTCTGGGTGGAACAGCTTTGACTTTTACGAGTGGTGGCGGTTATGCATCTTTCTATTACAATCCGTCGGGTTCAAAATATTTTATTACCAATCCCATCTGGCTGGATGCGACCGTCATTTATTCTACTTCGCTTGCGTACCGTACAGATAACGGCGGTGCCAACTGGACGGATCTGTCGCTGTTATTGTCACAGGTTCAGTCTACCGCAAATCTCACCAGCCTGGCATCCACCAACGGACCGGTGACCAATACTTTCTTTGCTACGCTCTCCAATACTTTTGCTGTGCCAACTTCGGGTTTTTGGTATGAAGTGATCATGGCAACAAGTACAAGCACGGGGACCTCTCAGAATCTGGACTGGGACGAATTACGGATCAGTATTCCCTGCAATCTCAACGCCCCTGCTTTGAGCGTCAGCGGACCAACGTCGGTTTGCTTCGGGCAAAGTCTTACGGTGAATGCGACGGGGGCTGATAGTTATACATGGAACACTGGTGTTACGGGACCGGTTCTGTCAGCGAGTCCTGGAATTTCAACTGCAGCCTATACAGTTACAGGAACAGATACTTTGAGCGGGTGCAGCAGCAGTGCTGTGCATCTTTTTACCGTGAGCCTTCCACCAATGTTAACAGTTCAACTGGCGGATGTTTGTAAAAATCAGTCGGGTACCATTTATCTTTCCGGCGCCGCATCATACAGCTGGAACGGTGTTGCCGGGCCCGCAAGTCTTGTTATTTCACCCACAGCGGCTACAGTTTATACGATCACTGGCGCGAGTTCAGAAGGTTGTATCGCAGAACTCACGAGAACAGTCAATGTTCTTCCCTTACCTGTGTTGTCTGTTAGTGGCCCCTCTGTGATTTGTGCCGGTGAAACCGCGAGCCTCAATGCAGGCGGTGCTGTGAATTATACCTGGACTACTGGTTTGGCACCAGATTCAAATGGCAGTGTTTTGCTTCTTTCCGGGGCAGGGCAATATACTCTTGAAGGCAGCGATTTTAATGGGTGCACAGGCAGGCTAACCGGAACGGTAAGTGCAGAGGCGTGTTTAGGGATCCATAATACAGATGGCAGGCGGGAGCTTGTTATTTTTCCGAATCCAAACAATGGCGTGTTCAGAATAGAGTCAGGTTCTTTTCCAATGACGGTGAGGATAACGGATCTCCGCGGCGCTGTAGTTTTCGAGTCACGGGTACAGGAGCATACTCTGGTAGACGGCAGCAGGTGGCCAAAGGGTGTTTATTTTGTAAGCCTTAACGGTGCCACGCCATTTAAGCTGATCGTAAACTGAATGCTGGGGCTGGTGCTTACATTAAATTTCGCACCACATCGCAAAATGGAAAAATATGGAATCTGATTCCATATTTTTCCATTTTATTTTTTGTAAATAGCTAATAATGAGTAATATAGTTTTTAACTCTTTACAGTATTCTGATTTATTATTTTTTCACGTTATTTGAGAACATAGTCTCTCCAGGGCCACACTTCGTTACCGGTGCTTCTTTTTTGTCGTGATGAGCCAGCGTATAACAATACTGATCTCCTGGTGCGGCTTAACCTGCCCCAATAATTAAGGTTTTTAAAAAAGTCAGCAGCTACTGTTTTTCCGGATTTTATTTCAATTGGCAGAAGTTTGCCGCCACGGTCAATGATCAGATCAATTTCATGACCGGTCTTATCCCGCCAGTAATACAGGTCAATTGCCTTCCCGTGGTTGGTTCTTTCTTTTATGAAATCTGAAACCACCATTGTTTCAAAAATGGCACCGCGGAGAGGATGATTGATTAACTGCACGGTGCTTGTAATACGGAGCAGGTAACAAACGAGTGAAGTATCGTAGAAATAGATCTTTGGCCGCTTGACGATCGTTTTGTTAAAGTTCTGAAAATGCGGTCGCAGTAAAAATACGATGAAACTGCTTTCGAGGATGGCCAGCCATGACTGGACGGTTTTAAGATCAATACCTGCTTCCACGGATAAGGCATTCATGTTGAGTTCCTGCGAAGTACGACCGGCGAGTAAAGCCAGAAATCTTTGGAACCTGAGTAAGTCAGGTATATTTTTTAACTGCCGAACATCTCTTTCAATATAGGTCTTGATATAGTTCGAACACCAGTCTGATGCGGGGATACGTTGATGATGAACGGGAGGATAGAACCCTTTTAACATGAGCGTATCATCACCAGCCGGTAATTTCCCGGCGTCCTGCAATTCAGCCACTGAAAACGGAAGCAGGTGAAGGTAGCCGATGCGTCCTGCCAGTGTCTGGGAAATACTTTCCTGTAAAAGAAAATTATTGGATCCGGTTAAGATAAAAAGCCCCTTTTTAGCGGAGTTATCCAGAATTTCCTGAAGGTAAGAGAAAAGGTCCGGTACCCTTTGCGCTTCATCAAGAATAGCACCCTTTGGAAAGGAGGCCAAAAAACCCCGTGGGTCTTCCAGCGCAAAACGCATCGTATCAGGATTTTCAAGCGATACGTATGGTTTTTTATCAAACAGGGTTTTAACCAATGTTGTTTTGCCGGATTGACGCGGACCAACAACAGCTACCGCCTTGAAATTTCTTGCAAGTTGTTTTAATTTATCCTGGGCTGCGCGGGAATACATATTACAAACATATGGAATTTTATGGAATCCGATTCCATAAAATTCCAATTTTATTTTTGTAATATACTGTTTAACAGTTATTTAAAATTTTAATTAAAACAAATGATCTGGTTTTTTGCCTGGCGGTAGTGAGAAATAAGACGAAGATTTTTTTCAGTGGACGGTTGAGGTGCAACTAGGCTACCGATGCGCCGATGTACAAGCACAAAATAATTGGTTCGATTTTTCCGGAAAAATTAATTTTTGAAGAAAAAAGTTTTCGAACCAATGCCTTTCCCAAGGCTCTATCGCGGCTTGTCACGATTGGCGCGGGAAACAAGAGGACAAAAAAAAAGGACTGAGGAGATTTTTCTTCCTCAGTCCAGGATGGTTGACCCTGCCGAGTCTTTTTCGAACCAGGAGCTGGAGGAATTGAGGATTTTTGGACGCTTGTGGAGGTTGATACAGGAGACTGAGGCAAATTCCAGGAAAAGTCCCGAAAGTGAATACGGCGTAAAATCATAGAATTGCTAGAAAACAACGTCAACTTACAATTTATTACCTCATAATTTAGTCAATGTTCCAATAAGTATCAGGTTCGCCTCCTAATACATCGTCTATGTCGTCATCACTCCAGCCTTCTACATCGTGTGCGTATGAACCATCATATTTGCTTTCAGAGGAGGCCTCGTCATTTTCCATTAGAGATCTTCTGGCGTCCTTCATATCGTCGGGTGCAAGACGATACTTCCAGGATAATTTTTGAAATGTGGTTTTTAGAAAAGTAAAATTTGGTTCGAGGGTTTTCATTTTTTCGATTCCTCCCCTCGTTAAACCGAAATAAGGTAATCGTTGTACATATTCTTCAATTTTATATGGCGATATGCTAAGCACCTGTTCGAGAGTCTTTCCTTTGAATTCACCAAAACTAAATTTATATGAAAGCCTAAATAAGGTCACTTTCGAGTTATATGGAGTTTTCTGATCAAAATCAGGGGCGGACTCATTAAAGAGGATTACATCTTTTCTGAATTTATCACGGCGTTGTTTCTGTAATTGTAGGGTTTTGTCAGAGAATCTTATTTTTTCCATGAATCTCCCAACAGTATAATCATCCAAACAAAATAGATTCCAATCATGTATCAATTTTTCAATATCGCTTGGAACTTCTTCAAATATTTGCGAGATGGTCTTAAAATCTAGCACTAAATATTTTTCTTCACCAAATAAATTGGCAATAACTATCGAGGATGGATGTTTGTAAGTCATTTTACATAAATTTTATATCGCCATTGGCCAATCCTTAAACTGTTCCTCCTTGTTTCTTTCAGCAACAAGATGCTAGATGGCCCGTAAATCAAAAGGTCTAAAACTTGGATGATGTGTCCCTCTTTATCTTTTAATTTTTGTTCTTCTTCAAGGGTAATCACTCTTTAATACGAATCAAATAAACAAACTGTGTTGAACATATCCCTTGAATCTCTCGAAAATTTGAAGTTGATCAACCAGCACTATTTATTTATCAGAAAAAATTCTTTGTTTTTATTAGTCCTATCAAGCTTAAACACAGGCAATTATATTTTAGTTTCTAATAGAGTTCTAATATTTCTCTGATATTTCCCTCACTCTATTAGAATAAGATCACTCTTTCTAGGCAAAATCAGGCGTTTTTTGATTTTTCTACGTTAATAGTATCTTTCACTCTATCAATAAGTTAAGAGGGAAATGCTGTTTCTATCAACTAGATCTATCAACATGTTATTAACTTTTGGTTGTTTTTTCAAGGCTTTTGGTTGATAGAATATCTTCGCCATCTCTTATCTCCTTGGAGTATGACCTCATCATTCCCAATCATTTTATCTAACTGGGCTTTAATTTTTCTGGCAGTGATTTCGGAGCCGATTCGATGATTTATTTCGCTTATAGCACTCGAAGGATAGGTTAATAAGTCTTCATAGATCAACTGCTTTAACCGGTGGTCTGGAATCTTCTTAAGATTTGTCTTCCCTTTAAAGTTGGCTTTGCGTAGAAATTCAGGGTTAACGAAATATTCAACTCCTTTTGTTTTGCCTTTTTTCTTGATCAAATGTAACTCTGGCAAACGACCAAGCCAGTCGCCAATAGACGAATGTTTTGGAAGGTGCAGCAGGCGTGAAAAATCAACCGCGGAAAGTGTCGTGTGCTGTGCAATAAGTCCTAAGGAAATCACCTCTCTTTGTGTCAATTGAAACTCTTCGCTTGCACGATTCACTAATTTTATGACCTCTGTTTTTAGTATCTGTTTTTTAATTGTTACAGTAACGCGATCATCTCCCTCATGAGGAATAGGCACTTGTTTACCATTTGCTAAAAGAATTTCATACATCCGATCATAACCGGTCCCTTCTCTTTCCATGAGTTTAAGAGAATAGAATACCTGAGCCATGTGTTCATTGCGTTTAACTGTTTTGTGCAAAATATTCTCTGGAGTCACACCTATCGGCAGTCGACCAGGATTATGTACTTCCAGTCTGTCGGGATAAAGGTTAATGAAAATATCACCTCTTGTTGTGTAAGGCCGGTGGACAAGGGCGTTTGCGATCAACTCTCGTATTACATCTTCTTCATAATTCAAGACAAATTTTCGAAAAATGCCATCCGATACTTCGACTCCTTCTTTCCAGTCAGGTATACTCGTCCATATTGCTTCAATCATTTCTTTTGGATTGAGAGAGAAGTCATCCCACACAATTTTGTTTACACGATTCCCTGCTTCATCGAATTTTAAAAATTGTACGACTGGAGCGTAAAGCAATTTTGCCCGGTCAGTTCTTGCGCCCACCCATAATACTCCAAGGTTCGTTAGATGTTCACCTTCTGACATTAAAAAATGTTCCATTAATTCATCAGCCGATTTTTGCTTAATAAACGCAGAAACTCTTTCGGAACTACGAATATCAGCCACAAAAGAATTTAGCTTTTCAACATCAGCTGCTGTTTTATAAACACTTCGAACAACTTTAGTTTCCCAGGCAAATGCCGGCTTATCTGTCAGTAAACGCATGAGTTCTTCAGGCGGTAATGGGTTGCAGGAATCGGAAATACGCAAGAAGTATCGGCCATCTGTTGTACTTGCAATCGTTGATAGACTGGGAAATATTTTCAACTCAATATATTCACCTCCATTTTCAGCGGTTTTCTTTTCTGTATGAGTTCCAACATTAATTGTAAGTTCAGAAATACGTTTTCGTAAAGTATCTGGTAAATCCGAGTGTATTTTCTGACTCCGGGGTGGCATTTCCTCCTCATCTTCAATGCCGATGTAGATCGTCCCACCTCGGCCATTTGCGAAGCAAACACAATCTTTAGCTAATTCGCTATAATCAGCGGTCCTGCCTGTGATCACCCTGAGTGATTTCTTTTCAATATCCTGATTCTCCTTCATTCAAATTCTTTCTTTATTTGAGGTTACTCCATTTAAAATTATTTGATCTCAATCCAACCTCTCCTCCAACGCATCCTTCCACAATACAAACCCTTTCCTATTATCAGAGTAGTCATGTAACACACGACTAAAGTTAGCAGGGGCATCCTGTAAAAACTCCTGCCTGCCTTTGTTTCGGATCCTATTCAGATTTTCATCGACCTGAACCAGGTTTTGTGGCAGTTCGCTTTTATTGTTTCCGAAATGCCAAAGATACGTTGCTTCTTCGGTGTCTAGTGTTTCTAAAATCACATGGTAATTTTGTTTACCAGAAATTAGGAAGACAAAGGAAAAGGGGCTAAGAACAAATCTTAATTTCATAATACTTCCTTCATGCTTATCAGCCAGGTAACGCAGGTTGTGAAAATGTTTGACCGAGCTGTCTTTCAGCGCCTCGGTCAATATTTCTTCTCCCGATGAATAAACGCCGCTTGTACCTTCATTGACCTGTTTTGGATCGAGTAGGGTGTTTTTGTAGTTACCTTTTCCGGACAGGGTTTGAATAAACCGGAATCTTACCCCTTCAACAACTTCGCGGTTAATTTTTTCAATGTCATTTGATTTTGCAAGTTGGGCGATTACCGAACCACCTTCCATCTCAGCGAAAATTTCTACTGAAATACTTTTTGAATTCAAATGCTTTGCGAAATATGGTTTCAGAACATCAAATTCGGATCTTACTTCAATATTCTCGATTTCAAATTCAAGTTCTTGCTTGAATTCCAGAACATTATAACGGAATGCAATGCTACCATAACGAAACTCCAGGTCATCAATCAAAACCTTAATTGTCTTTTCAATTTTAATTATTGGCTGCTCTGGTTCCGATTGATTTTCTGGTTCATCAAACAGATCAGGGAGCTTCTGTATTTTCCTGTAATAGGCGTTTCGTTTGAGAAACAGCTTATTGAGATATTCCATATGGTGATCCCGGTAATCATAGATGATTGGCGTTACCTCTGACCGCTGCACACGTCCTATATACTGAATGAGTTTGCCCTCGAAAGAAAAAGGATAAACTAAAAACAGACAATGCGCATCACTCAGATCTGTGC
>CAZFCR010000026.1:10554-16577 GCA_964517305.1 uncultured Akkermansia sp. | reverse complement strand
TTCGTTTTCGTTCATTCTTTCTACGATCCGAACAATCCGTAAATCTTTTTTATCCACCCAGATCCGGTTGGCAAGCGAATCAGAAGAACCGATCACATACACTTCCCTCCCACCCCAGATCTCTTCCGACAAACCCGATAAATCGTAGCCTGCCTTGTTCAGCCTGGCAGCAACATCATCAAATTTCCGGTAATACATGCCGCCTAACATTAACAACAAATTGTTGGAATCAGGCATGGCTTTCATCAGTCTGTTTTTTCTGAAATGCAGGGCACTGTCGTTCCGGAACACCACGCGATTCCCGTTAGCCGAATCACCAAACACAATAGTGAATTTATCAGGGAATTCAACTGCCTCGTGCCATTCTGTTTGCCGCACCACTGAATCATTGCGGTAATGTTTGTTTTTTTGAGAAAAAGTATAGGATTGGCAGGGTCCCTTCTGGTACCGCTTGTGCATCTTCAGAAGAATGGATTTCCCCTTCTGTTCCTGCGCCATTAACACACACGAACAGAAAACCAACAAGCAACCGGAAACAAAACTTTTATTCATCATAGTGCAAATATATCGTTCAGCGTATCTTTTTATCTACCGGCCATCAGTTATTCTGTGGCTTCAGCACAAAACGTTTCAGTTCCTTTTCGTTGAGATAAGTGGTGGCGATCCGTTTAAAATCAGCGCTCGTCAGCGCGTTCACCCATTTATTGTACTGATCAATATCGCTGAGCTGTTCCCCATAAAAATCGGCGTTGCTGATATAATTTAACCAGAAAGTGTTTTCCTTTAACTGAAGCTCGCGCTCCTTTAACAGGGTTTCTTTTACCTTACCCAGATTAAGGTCGTTGCATCCGTTTTTCTTCACATCGTTGATCTCAGAAAGCGCTGCGTTGATAAGCGTATCCACGTTATCCGGCGCACATGAAAAACGGCAATTGAACTGATACCGGGGCACCGGGAATGGTTCGAGATAAGGCGAGATGCCAACGCCGTAAACACCCCCCTTTTCTTCTCTCAGGTTTTCTCGAAGTTTAATGTTAAGCAGGTTCGAAAGCGCATAAGTCTCAAACCGGTTTTTTCTTGTGTAGGGCGTTTCGCCGCTCCATACCAGCTGAACACTGCTCTTTGGCTCGTTTCCTTTGTAAAATGTTTTATTGATGTTTCCCCGAATCGTCCTTTCACCAAAGTCCCTGGCCTTTTCTTTTTTAGATGAAGCAGAAATACCACCAATGTATTTCTCCACCAGCGGCTTCAGCGAATCAGGATTAAAACTTCCTACTATTGTAAAAACAAAGTCCGCTGGATCATTGTATCTCTCTTTGTAAATCCCATAGGCACGATGAAGTTGTACTTCCGAGATCGTTTTGTCTGTCTCTGGCGCAGAACGCGGATGATACCCTGAAAGTACATACCGCACAGAATCAAAAAATACATACGATGGATCGGCAGAAAGATTTTGCAGAAACCCTTTCTGTTGCTGAATATAGGCCAGAAAGGCCGACGAATCGCGGCGCGGCATCTTAAATGCGGCATAAACCAGTTGCAGCAGCGTTTCTACATCCTTTTTACTGCTGTTGCCACTCAGGTATTCATTGTAAGGCCCAACCCCGGTGTTCAAAGTTGCCTTCTTATCCTGAAGGTATTTTTCGAGCGCTACGGCATCAAACTCACCAAAACCCATTTGTTCCTGCAAGGCATTGCTTGCATCTGCAGAGCGGTGATCTTTATCATCATAAAGACTCGTGCCGCCCCAGCTCATGGCGTTCAGCAATACTTCGTCCTGCTGAAAATCGCTAGGCTTCAGCAATACTCTTACGCCATTGCCGAGCACCCATTCTGTAACGCCCTGTCCCTTTTCCGTTTTTTTAACCACTTTTTGTGGCGAAGGCGCCGCTTTGATCAAGGGACTGTTGATGACCTTGTCTTCATATCTGCTGATGGCAGTGTTGCGTTCCGCCTTTAAAAACACCTCCCGCACTTCCTGATCCGTAGGAATTGTTACGCCCTCTTTCTCGGCCATCATCAGCACAATCATGGCGTTTGTTCCCTGCTCGCTGATCCATTCAGCCGCAAGCCTGTTTACTTCCAGCAAGGTGATACCCGGTAAAAGGTCTTTTACATATTTGTATTCATTTTCTATTCCCGGAACAGCTTCGCCCGTTAAAAAATGGCGCACGTATTCGTCGACAATTTCTTTGGAATCCGTCTTGTCTTTCTCGTTGTGTTTCTGTTCATAGTCAGAAAGGATCTGTTTCTTTTTACGTTCAAATTCTGTGGAAGTAAATCCGAAGCGTTTTACTCGTTCGTTCTCAGAAACCACGGCGTTGATCGCTTCTCTGGTTTTGCCGTTTGGAAAAAGAGCGAAACAGGTATAAGCGTCTTTATTTCTTACACTGCCGTAATATCCCGCACCACCATATAAAATCGGAGCGTCCGGTTTTTTGGTAAGCTCTGATAATCTGGCTGAGATCATGCCGTTGAACAACTCTTTTTTTAACTGCTCACGGTAGTCATTCAGGCTTCTGATCTTTGATGGCGCTTCAAAATACATGAGCTGCATTACATTGTAGGGTGCTTCTTTATCGCTCACCACACTCACGCGCAGGTCTTTCTGATCCGGCACTTCCCAGCTTTTTAGCGGCTTGGGGTTCACGGCAGCAGGAATTTTGGAAAACTGTTCTTTCACCAGTTTTTCGGTGGCATCCACGTCGATATCACCAATTACAATCACCGCCTGCAGATCGGGCCGGTACCAGTCTTTGTAATAATCGCACAACAAACTTTGTTTGCATTCTTTCAGGATCTCTGGTTTTCCAATTGGAAAACGGTCTGCATACCTTGAATCTTTAAACAAAACCGGCCAGTATTTCCGGCTCATCCTGTCCCAGGCACCCTGACCCAAACGCCACTCCTCAGTCACCACACCCCGTTCTTTTTCTATTTCGGTGCTGTCGAAACTCAGGTTATGCGCCCAGTCTTCGAGAATAAGAAAGCCTTTTTTATAAATATCTTGTTTATCTGTAGGGATCTGAAGCATGTAAACCGTTTCGTCAAAACTTGTGTACGCATTCAGATCCGGACCAAATTTTGCACCAATCCCTTCAAGGTAATTCACAAGATCGTTTTTCTGAAAATTTTTAGTGCCATTAAAAGCCATGTGTTCCACAAAATGCGCAAGACCCTGCTGGTTATCATTTTCCATTGTACTGCCAGCGTTAACAGCCAGGCGCAATTCCGCCCTTTTTTCAGGTTTGCTGTTGTACCGGATAAAATATTTCATGCCGTTGGGAAGCGTACCTGTTCTTGTTTTTGCCTCCAGTGGCAAAGGCGCATCGGGATTCACAGAAGGTTGGGCAAACGTGGCTCCCGCCACACAAAAGCCCAGTAAGCCAAAGAAGATTTTTCTCATGGGTGTAGTTTTTTTGTGGATTTAAAAATGAATTTACAAATATTCGCCAATACACTCAGAAGTTTAACATTTTACGGGCTTATCCTTACCTTTGTACATGGCCGAAATGCTCTCCGATCACATCAGGAACCTCATCAAAACTTTACCCGATTCGCCCGGCGTTTACCAGTACTATGATGACGAACAAAATCTGCTTTATGTAGGCAAGGCCAAAAATCTGAAGAAACGCGTCTCTTCTTATTTTATGAAAGATCTGGGCAGTACGCGGCTAAGGGTGATGGTGAGCAGGATCGCGGACATTCAAACAGTAAAAGTGAACAGTGAACTCGATGCCCTGCTGCTTGAGAACAACCTGATCAAAAGCCTGAAACCTCGGTACAACATCAATCTCAGGGATGATAAAACCTATCCCTGGATCATCCTGAAAAAAGAAAGATTCCCCCGTTTGTTTTATACGCGTAAACAGATCAGAGACGGCAGCGAATATTTTGGTCCCTATGCTTCTGTAAAACTGATGCACACCCTGCTTGACATGATCAGGCAAACTTATCCGCTTCGTACCTGCAGTTATGATCTGAGCCAGGAGAACATTGACAAGGGCAAGTTCAGACCCTGCCTCGAGTTTCACATCGGACGTTGCAAAGCGCCTTGCGTAAATAAACAAAGTTTAGAAGAATACGAGCAAAACATCACTGAAATAAGGCAGATCATTAAAGGCGACATTGGTTTTGCCTTGCGGGATCTTAAAAACAAAATGCAGGTAGCGGCGGAAAATTATGAGTTCGAAAAAGCTGAAGTTTTAAAAAACAAAATCGAGACCCTGAGCGCTTATCAGAGCAAGTCCACCATTGTTCATCCTTCGATCACCAACACTGATGTGCTTAATTTTTTAAGCGATGATAAAAACGTATATGTGCATTATTTCCAGATCATCAATGGCGCTATCATCAATTCACAGACACTGGAGATCAAAAAGAAAATAGAAGAAAGTGATAATGATATTCTGCTGTTTTCAATTGTTGAATTCAGGAACCGTTTTAAAAGCAACAGCAGGGAGATCATTGTTCCGTTTGCTCCGGAGATCGAGCTGCCGGGCTGTGAATACGTAGTGCCGAAGATCGGAGATAAAAAACAGCTGCTGGAGCTCTGTCATAAGAACGCGCTTGCCTATAAACAGGAGCGGGAAAAACAGGTCGCGCTGATTGATCCCGAAAGACATACCGAACGCATCATGAACCAGATGATGAAAGATCTGCGCCTGAAAGAACAACCCCGGAGAATAGAAGGTTTTGACAACAGCAACATCCAGGGAAATTATGCCGTGAGTGCCATGCCTGTTTTTATTGACGGAAAACCGGCGAAAAAAGAATACAGGCACTTTAATATCAAAACCGTGGAAGGTCCCGACGACTTTAAAACAATGGAAGAAGTGATCTACCGGCGGTACAAAAGAGTGATGGAAGAAAACCTGCCCATGCCACAGCTCATTGTGATAGATGGCGGTAAAGGACAACTGGGCGCGGCGATCGACAGTCTCCGCAAGCTGGGCCTCATGGGCAAAGTAGCCATCATCGGCATTGCCAAAAGACTGGAAGAAATTTATTTTCCCGGCGATCCCCTGCCTCTTTATCTTGATAAAAGAAGTGAGACATTAAAGATCATTCAGCAGATCAGGGATGAGGCGCACCGCTTCGGTATTACCCACCACAGGAACAAACGAAGCCGCGAGACATTTAAAACCGAGTTGAATGAGATCAGCGGCATCAGCGACAAAACAGCCGATAAATTACTGATTGCTCTGAAAAGTGTGCGCAACGTAAAAGAAGCCAGCCTTGAAGAGCTCGAAAAAGTGATCGGCCGGTCGAAAGCGCAACTGGTATTTTCTTATTTTCACCCGACTGAAAATACGCAGCAGGCATCATGAAACACTTATACGTTCTGATCATAATTTTTTTCTCGCATATTGTCCTCACGCAGAACAACGTGCGGCTTATCAGCAGAAACGGAACACCTTTTACCGTGCATGTGGCAGATAAACCGCTTTCAGCTGCGGCGCAGTCTGAATTTGTGATTACAGGCGTTTTGCAAGATACACTGAAATTAAAAATCGGTTTCGGTGCCAGCAAATACGGCCTTACACTCCTGCTGCTGGAAAAAGGCAAACGCACCTCCAACAAAGAGCTCAATTACCTTGTTACGCTTGAAAAAAACCGGGTCGTTCCAAAATTTCTTGGTTACAAAGAACTTCTTCCTGCGCCTGCACCTCTTGTTCCCGCCACTTACAGACCAGACAGCAGCCCGGTTAAAACGGGCGATGCCCGGGGTTTGTATGAGCTCCGGGAAGGCAGGCCGGTATTTCAAAACAACATCCCCAGCACCGGAAAGTGTAAAGTGCCGATGCCCCACCGTTACCTTGAACTTACCACACAACTGGTGCTGAAAGCACAGATAGCGGATGAAAAAATGAAGATAGTGGAGCAGGTGATCCGGAACAATTGTTTTGACACCCATCAGCTGCGTGAACTGCTTGGATTTATAGAATTTGAAATTGAAAAACTCAAGATGGCCAAGCTGGCTTATGCGCACCTTACCAACCCGCAGCATGCCGACCACCTGC
>CAZFCR010000026.1:0-10544 GCA_964517305.1 uncultured Akkermansia sp. | reverse complement strand
CGTGTTTCGTTTTTCGGCTTCGCGCAGTGATCTGAGCCGGTTTTTAGCTTCCCCGCAAAACAGGCAGAACAACGGCTGCCTGGTTCCCGGGGACAGCACCGACATGGCTGTGCTTCAGCAGAACCTGAACATGTTTGCTAACGACAGCCAGAAACTGAACGAACTCAAAAAAAACTACAGGCTGTTGTGTTACGATATCGGCCAGATACAGAAACTGCTGTCGGGCTTTACCCACGACCGTGAAAAACTGGAGGCGCTCCGCCTTTTGTACCCCTACTGCAGCGAACCCGCAAATTATCCGGCCCTCAGTCGGATACTCTCAAACGAAGAGTCACGGACGCAGTTCAGTATTTTCCTCTCAAAACAGCAACAGTAGGGCCATTCAGGCCAAAAACAATTTTTGCCGGCCATTGCTGTTTTAGTATATTTACCTCATTGAAGCCGATTCTGGAAATAAAAGACGTTAGCAAAAAGTACAAGATCCAGGGACAGGCCAAACCCTACCTGAGCCTCAGGGAAAGTCTGTTTTCTTTTCTCAATCCATCTGACAGGAAAGAAGAATTCTGGGCACTTCAAAACGTCAGTTTTAATGTGATGCCGGGAGAAACCGTTGGTATTATCGGTAAAAACGGCGCGGGCAAATCAACTTTGTTAAAGATCCTGAGTCGCATCACGCCCCCAACAAAAGGGAGCATCATTGCGCGTGGCCGCATTGCCAGTTTGCTTGAAGTAGGCACAGGTTTTCATCCTGAACTCAGCGGTCGTGAAAATATTTTTCTGAACGGCAGCATTCTTGGCATGAAACGCGAAGAGATCAAAAAACAATTTGATGCCATCATTGATTTTTCAGGGATCCACAAATTTATCGACACGCCTCTGAAACACTACAGCAGCGGCATGCAGCTAAGACTGGCATTCGCCGTAGCCGCCTTTCTTGAGCCGGAGATCCTGATCATTGACGAAGTACTAGCTGTTGGTGATTCAGACTTTCAGAAAAAATGTATGGGCAAGATGGAAGATGTGAGCAAAAGCGGCCGCACCATCATTTTTGTCAGTCACAATACAGGAGCTGTCGCGCAGTTGTGCCGCACAGGTGTTTTGCTGGATAAAGGGCAGGTTGTTTGTCACCAGCCTGTGAATCAGGTTCTGCAAATGTATCTGCGGCCCGACGATCAGAGTCTTTCAAGCAACGCTTATGTTTGCCGGAACACCAACCGCAAAGAACCTTATTTTAAAAACATCATCACCAGGCATACGAATGGTCTTCCTAACGACTCTTTCGGGTTTAACGAAACCATCATCATTTATTTCGAGATCGCCTGCAGTGAACGACCTTCAAAAGATACCAAAATTTCGGTAACGCTTCTTGATAAATACCAGGCCCGGATCTTTACGGTTGTAAATGATCTGAATAATTTTGAACACGACGGCCAGTGCCTCAAAGCTTCTGTTAAGGTGCCTGATTCGCTGATCGCGCCCAACTTCTATTCCTTCAGGTACGCTTTGTACAACGACAGCGGCGCGGTTTATGATCTTCTTGAAGATGTGACCAGAATTAACGTGGTTGACACCGGCTCCAACATGGCGCAATACGAGGGGGTGGATTACGGAAGTGTAATAGTTGATTGTAAATGGGATTAAACAGTTTCATAAAAACATTACTGGGACTGTCACGACATTCCCCCGCACAAACACTGGAAAAAACAGGAGTTTTGCAGAAAGGAAAAAACTCTGATCTCAGCGCACTGCAAATTCACCTCAGCGAAGCGCCGGAAAAAGGACAGGTTTTAATTGGCGATGACTGCCTGCTTCATGGTAAGATCATTCTTCACGGGAAAGATGCCAGGGTAAAGATTGGCAATGGTGTTTTTATAGGAGAGGGAAGCGAGATCATCTGCAGAAAAAGTATTGAAATCGGGAATGATGTGATGATATCGTGGGGCGTTAGCATTGTGGATACCAATGCGCACTCACTGAATTCTGAAGAAAGAAAAAATGACGTGCGTGACTGGAAAAAAGGTCCTGCTTTTAAAAACTGGGATCATGTGGAAGCAGCTCCCGTAAAAATAAAAAACAAAGCCTGGCTAGGTTTTCGAAGCATTGTATTAAAAGGAACTTCCATTGGCGAAGGCGCGGTGATTGGCGCCGGCAGTGTGGTGGTAAAAGACGTGAACGATTATACCGTAGCCGGAGGCAATCCTGCCCAAACCATAAAAACAACATCCTGATTTGAAAAAAATAATTCCATATCCGCTGAGGATGTTGCGCGTGCGACTGAAATGGTTTTTTAAACACTATCAGCAGATCACCAACGACACCGGCATTTATAACGAAGAGTTACACGGTGCGCCCACCTACAAAACCGATGGTCTGATCACCAGTAACAATGCGGATTTTATAAGGGAGCCACGTTTCGCGGCCGCTTATCAGAAAGCAGCCGAAACCCAGCCCTGGGAAAATTTTTCCCTTCAATGGCGCACCTACGTTGTTTGCTGGTTCGCCGACCAGGTAAAACATCTGGCCGGCGACTTTGTTGAATGCGGGGTGAATACCGGTGCTTACGCGGCTGCCGTGATCAACTATACCAGGCTGAACGCAACGGAAAAAAAATTCTTTTTGCTCGATACCTTTAAAGGTCTGGATGAAAGTCTTGTTTCAGAAGAAGAAAAAAAGGCGGGCATCTCGCGTTACATTCACGCTTATAAAGACGTGTACGACCAGGTGGTCAGAACTTTTTCTCCCTTTCCGAATGTCAGAATCATCAGGGGACGTGTGCCTGACACACTGCCACAATGCACAGCTGAAAAAATCTGTTACCTTTCAATCGACATGAATTGTGTGGAACCCGAAATCGCTGCCATTCATTATTTCTGGTCCAAAGTAGTGGCCGGAGGTGTGATCATTCTTGACGATTATGGATTTCCAATGCACATCCACCAGAAAGAAGCTTTCGATAAATTTGCTCTGGAAAAAGGGGTCACCATTTTAAGTCTTCCTACCGGACAAGGTATTATTTTTAAACCTGATTTATGAAACTGCTGGTAATAGGCTCAGAAGGATTCATCGGCAGTCACCTGCTAAATCACTTCCACACAAGGGGAGATGAGGTGATGGGCATAGATCTGAAACCATCAGTATATCCACGTCCTTATCCAACCAAACAGGTTTTATCAGTCAGTTATTCGCTTTCTGCAATTGTTGGTTCGTTCATCCCGGATGTTTGTGTTTTTTCAGGCGGCAGTGCCAATGTACAGCTGAGTATTCAACAGCCTAAATCTGATTTTGAAAGCAATGTGCAGGCCGTTTCTTCATTGATGGATGCACTGCTGAAGATCAATCCTTCCTGCAAGGTCCTCCACATCTCAAGCGCGGCGGTGTATGGCAATCCGGCAGACCTTCCTGTAAGGGAAGACTCTCCTCTGCAGCCCTTATCTCCCTACGGCTGGCACAAACAGATGGCGGAAACATTGTGCAGCGAATATTTTATTTGTTTTGGTCTGCCCACCTGCAGTGTCCGTTTATTTTCAGTATACGGTGAGGGGCAGCAAAAACTGCTGTTCTGGGATTTGTACCGCAAAATAAAATCAAACGAACCGCCGCTGCTTTTCGGTACAGGTAACGAATCACGCGACTTTCTTCACATCAGCGATCTTGTCAGCGCTTTTGAAACAATCATTAGCAAAGGTGTTTTTAATGGTGGCGTTTATAACATCGGATCAGGCGTTGAAACCCGCATCAAAGAAGCGGCTGACATTTTTTTTGGACTCGCGGGAAACAACAAACAACCAGTTGCTTTTAACAAGGTGGTGCGGCTTGGTGATCCGCTGCGCTGGCAGGCCGATATCAGAAGGCTCAGCGACCTCGGTTTCAGTCCAAAACTAGATCTTACAACAGGATTAAAACAATACATCACATGGCTCAGAGAAAACGCATAGGACTCTTCTATGAGAGTTACCGTACGCTTCCGGCCTACGTTATTTATATACAAAATCTTGTTCGCACACTTTATCTGGCCGAAGACAAAGACCGCCCCGTGCTGGTGATCCTGCATCTTCATGATTCTCCATTAGAAGAACTAACAGACACCGGGTATCCGTACCTGGAGTTCTATTGCCTGCAGGATGTTTATGCCAATCCCCTGAAACGCGCGGTAAACAAAGTAAGCAGGCTCGTATCCGGAAAAAACCTGATTGAATTTACCGACCGTGGTTTCCCAAAAGGTCTCGATGCCATTTTCCCATACAATTTCCGCAAAGAAACCGAAGGTGTTCCCTTTAAATTGGTCTGGAAACCGGATTTCCAGGAATTTCATCTTCCGCAATTCTTTGAATCGGAGGCGCTGAAACAACACGGGGAGTATCTCGACATGCTCTCAAAAAACGGCCTGCCTTTGGTACTGAGCAGCGAAGATTCGAAACGTGACTACGAAAATCTTTATCCTCATCACAACAACCAGATCTCAATTTGGAGGTTTACCTCTTTCCTTCCCGATTTTTCGAAGGTGGAGTTCCCGGCTTTAAAACAACGCCACAAAATCAGCAAAAAATATTTTGTAGTGGCCAACCAGTTCTGGCCGCATAAAAATCACCTGAATGTTCTGAAGGCTGTAAAAGAGGTCGTGTCGGATCACAAAGACTTCCAGGTGGTGATCACCGGCAAACAGAGCAGTTCGCGCGATGGTGGTTTGTTTTCAAAACTGCTGCTTTACATCCAACAGAACCGGCTCGAACAGTATTTTGTATTTACTGGTTTTATTCACCGTGAAGAACAGCTTTGTCTTATGAAAAACGCGGAGGCGGTGATTCAGCCATCCTTGTTTGAGGGCTGGAGCACTGTGATAGAAGACTGCAAAGCAATGGGACAACAGGTGCTTGCTTCACACATCAGCGTGAACAAAGAACAGATAAAAACTAACGTCCTGTTTTTTGATCCTTACGACTATCAGTCGCTCGCGGGTCAGATGAAAATGATACTCACGAACAAACCGGCGTTAACCGAAACCGACTACCGGGCGCAGATCCTTGCTTTCAGAGACACCGTTCTTCAAACCTTTAACGATCGCAAATGAAATACTCGGTAATCGTGTGCACGTTTAAACCTGAACTCACGCAACTTGAAACAGTATTAAAAAGTATTGTTCAGCAATCGCTGAGTGTTTCTGAATTTGAAGTGATCGTGGTGGACAACGCGTCGCCGGAACCCATCAGCCAGAGTCCGCTTCAACAGCAGTTTCCGGGTATCAGGTTTATAGAAGAAAAACAACCTGGTCTGGTTTACGCGCGGTTAAAAGGACTGGAGTATTCTTCAGGTGATACACTCGTTTATGTTGATGACGACAATGTACTTGATCCTCATTATCTGAAAGCGCTGAAAGAACTTGAACAGCAGCATGTTTCCGTTGCTGTGTGGGGTCCGGGTAAGATCAAAGTTGTTTATACCGACACTGCCCCTGCGTGGATCCGAAAATATTATTCACCGCTTTTTCAGGAAAAAAATTCAGCACGTACGCAATACGGATGTGTTGCCGGCTGGCCTTCTTATTATCCTGCCGGCTCGGGCATGGCTGTGAAACGGGAGATCATGCAAACATACCAGAGAAATTTCAGGGAGGGACAACTCAGCCTTACCGGCAGAACCGGCAATGACCTCAGCAGTGGTGAAGACGCGCAGATCGTGTGGACTGCCGTTCTCACGGGAAAACCGGTGGGCACTTCACCCGCCCTGCAACTGGACCATCTGATACCCGGCCGCCGGTGCTCACTCACCTACCTTTGTAAACTTAATTATGGTATTGCTTATTCCTACGCAAAAGGTATCAGAGAAACATTCCCTGAATCATTCTCACAATTCAGACCGCACAAATGGTACAGCAGCCTTGCGCTTCTGATGCGACAGGCCCTCAGGGCAAAGTTTCATCCATTGACCACCTGGCGCTTATATCAGGTAGAAAAAAACTGGTTTAAAGGAGTCAATGATTTATTAAAACAACCGGCATGAGCAAAGGTAAAGCCTTATATGAAGTTTTAAAAGACAGGCTGAGGAAATATTATCGCCCTGCCATTTACCGTGATTTAAAACAAACCAAAGAAAACCGGAAACAGTTCTATCGTTCTTTTTTAAAACAACGCAGCCTTGTGTTTGACGTTGGCGCGAACATGGGCAACCGCATTGAGCCGCTCGCTGAGCTGGGCATGAAAGTAGTGGCCTTTGAACCGCAAAGCGCATGTTACCAGTTCCTGAAACTTAAATTCAGGAACAAGGCCATTATTCTGAATACCGCGCTCGGTTCAAAAAAAGGAGAAGCGGTGATTCACCTCAATTCAGAATCCAGCACCATCGCATCGATGTCGGGCGACTGGATCAAAAGCGTGAAAGAAGGTAGGTTTTCGAAAGGAGAATGGAGCCAGACCGAAAAGGTTAAAACAGACACCTTGGATCAAATGATCGACATCCACGGGATTCCTGAATTTATTAAAATTGACGTGGAAGGTTTTGAAGCGGAAGTCCTGAGAGGCTTGACCCATCAGGTGCCTATGATCTCCTTTGAATATACGATTCCGGAACAAACTTCAAGTGTGCTTGAATGCATAGGCCTCATTGCCGGGATTTCTTCTGCTTATACATTTAACTATGCCATCGGCGAACAAAATCATTTTGCTCTCCCGGAATGGATCACCGCCGACGCCATTAAAACATTACTGAACGAAAACCCGCTGCAATTTGACGGTTTCGGCGATATTTACGCAAGACTTATAAAATGAAAACCCTGCTCATCCGTTTCCTCCAGTTCCTTTTTTCATCGCCGCAGTTTTCAATGAAACTGAAAGACACGGCGCTGCTGAATGCATCAGAACATTTGTTCAGGACCTTGTCCTTTATCGAACACCACCAGCTGCGCGGGAGCGGCAACACTATCCTTGACATTGGCGCGGCTTCAGGAGACACAGCTGTCTGGTTCTCGGAAGTTTTTCCTACTCACCAGATTCAAGCGTTTGAGCCCGTGCTGACGTCCTTCGAGAAAGCACAAAAAAAAGCTCAGAAGAGAAAAAACATTTTAGTTCATCATCTTGCGCTTACCAACGAAAACGGTGAAACTACGATCCATGTTTCTGACGATACTTTTTCATCCTCCATCATCCCCATCAATGAGAAAGAAGTGAGCGCCAAAGATCCGGCCCTTGCAGCCAAAGTTAAAACCCGCTACAGTCAGCAGGTAAAGATGCAGCCCCTTGATGAGATACCAAATATTGGCGAAGTACTACTGATGAAAATTGACACACAGGGCACTGAACTCGCGGTTTTGAAGGGTGCCGAACAAACACTGAAAAGGACCAGGCTGATTCTGATTGAGATGAACAACCATGAATTGTATCAGGGTTCAGCACAATATCACCAGGTTGATGAATTTCTTCGTCTGCACCACTTTAAATTGCGCGATATTTATGTGACTTACCGGCCAAAGGGTGAAATGTCGGAATACGATGCGCTTTACGAAAACATCCTATTATGATCATCATTGCCAGCAAACCCGGCCAGCTTGGCAACCTACTGATTGTGTACGCATCTCTGATGGCTTATTCCAGGGAGCATGGCCTCTCCTTAAAAAATCCAGCGTTTCATCAATACAACAAATATTTTAAGGGAACCGCCGGAAAACGCGGTTCGCAGTGGATGTATAAAGTCATTTATTATTATGCGCGGTTGCTGTCTAAAACCAGAATCAGCAATGGTTTTGCGAAATGTGTTTATCTCGACTGGCACGAACAGATAAATCTGGATGAAAGAGCAAATCAGGAAAACTTGTCAGCCGGGTTTTGTTTCGTTCAGGGCTGGCAATTCCGATGTAACCAATTACTTCAGAAGCACCGAAGTTTTTTGATTGAATATTTTTCTCCCGCAAAAAAGTACACGGAACAAGTGAACCGCTTTTTTACCGAGCATTCTCAGGGCAAAGAGCCGGTGATCGGCATTCACATTCGCCGCGGTGATTACATAAAATTCGAAGGCGGCAAATATTTTTATGATTTTAAAGACTATCTTGCTTTGATGGCCGGCCTTAAAAAAATTCCGCAATTACATAATGCACGCTTCCTCATCTGCTCCAACGAAGAAATACCTGATCCTCTTTTTTCCGGAAGCGGATTAAATTATTTCAAAGGACCCGGAGAGGCGATATTGGATTTATACGCCCTTGCCAGGTGCAGCTACATCGCGGGTCCACCCAGCACATTCAGCATGTGGGCCTCGTTTTACGGCGCTGTTCCCTTGTTGATGATACACGACATCAAAGCACCTTTTACCATTGATTCATTTAAAATTCAAGCCGGATTCTGATACCTTCACTCAAAATATCCATCATCGTTCCTTCCCTTAACCAGGGACATTTTATTGAACAAACCCTGCGATCGGTCATCGCCCAGACTTATAAAAACTATGAGCTGATTGTGATTGATGGTGGCAGCTCTGACAACACGCTGAATGTGATCGAAACATACAGACCACACCTCCATTATTTTATCAGCGAAAAAGACAGCGGCCAGAGCGAAGCGATCAACAAAGGACTTAGGCAGGCCACCGGCGACATCGTTACCTGGCTTAACAGCGATGATTATTATGAACCAGACACACTTGAGCAGGTGGCGCAACTTTTCCGTAATAATCCGGACGCGGGATTTGTTCACGGTAAAGCGCGGCTGTTTGGAAAAAATAAAAAAGATATCGTTGTTGGTACGGACAGAAACCTGCAAATACACGAATACCTTGCCTACATGCGTTTTCCGCAGCCCGCCTCTTTCTTCAGGAAAGAAGCGATGGCTGCGGCGGGTCCTCTGAACGAACAATTGCACTACGCCATGGATTTTGAGCTTGTGGTGAAATCCTTGCTGTCAGGGTTTAAACCGGTAAGAAGTTCGTCGGTTTTCGCACATTACAGGCTTCACGAAAATTCTAAAACCAATCATGACCTTCGTTTTATCGAAGAATGGTCGCGGGTAGTATTCCGTGTGTTGTCGTCGTTTGCGGGTGGTGAGAAATACGCGGCGCAACTGAAACTGTTAACGTCCATGGAAATAATGGATTCAAAAATATTTGACCTTAAGGTCAGGTTAAACGACGATGTACTCCGTGCGCTTTTTCTCGAACACCTGCACATTCGTTTTCATTACCAGTACCGGGCACTGCAGGTCAAAGATGCAAAACAAACCGCGGCATACATCCGGAAAAATTATCCACGCGAGTTCGCGGAAAAGGGATACGGCAAATACACAACCCGCTTAAAAATTCTGCCTACCTTTGTTCTTGCTTTGCTGCGTAAATTCAGCACTTAACCTATGCTGTTTTCAGTTATCATTCCTACATACAACCGTGCAACCATTCTGCCGGAAACATTGCGTTCGGTGCAGGCGCAGACTTTCAGAGATTTTGAAGTGCTCGTGATTGACGATGGCAGTACCGACGCTACAGGGGAGATGGTGAAAAAACTGGCAGATCCGCTTATTTCATACCATTACAAAAAAAACGAAGAACGCGCGATAGCCAGGAACTATGGCGCGGACCTTGCAACAGGTAATTACCTGATCTTCCTGGATTCGGACGACCGCATGGCACCCGATCATCTGAACAGGATCGCGGAATTTGTCAGCAACAATAAACAAAGGCCTGATTTCATTTTTACAGGATACAAAATTCTGAATTCAGATGGCAGCGCACATTATAGTTTTAGTAAAGAAGGGGTCTTTGACAAAAAAAAACTGGCACATGGCAATTACCTGGGATGCAGCGGGGTTGTGATCAGCAGAACAGTTTTTAAAAAGTATTATTTTAATACGTTGCCGGACCTCATTATGTTTGAAGACTGGCAGCTCTGGCTGAGAGTTATAGCTGAACATCCCCTTTATTGTTTACCCGCGGAAAGCATTCACATGATCAACCATGCAGGCCGCAGTGTTTTAAGTTGTGGCGCCGAACAGCTCATCGTTAAAATTCATTGTCTGAAAAAAGAGGTGCTGAACAGCGTGCCCTTTGTAAGTGCGTCGTTCTGGCTCCGACGCAGTTTCGTTAGTGGCATTTATTCGTACGCGGCGCTGCACATCGCTCTGTCTGGTAAAAGGCGTGACCTCGTGGTAAAATATCTTGCAAAAACGTTAGCAGTGAACCCGTTTTTTATTCTTCGCCGGCGCTTTGCAGCCATACTCAAACATTTGTTTTGAAGCAGAAAAAAAACATACTCGTCACCACCTACTGGAGTTACAACAACGCCCTGATTACCACGTATACCCTGCCCTATGTCCGGATCATTCTTAAACAACTGGCACCAGGCTGCAAAATTTATCTGCTCACTTTATCCGACAAACAAAACTTTGACAAAACGAATTTTGAAAAATTCAGGACTGAATTGGAAAAAGAAAATATTGTGGTGATCAATTATACTTACAGTCCCTTCGGTTTCGGAATGGCCTTTCGTTTTACACGCATTTTTCTGGAACTGATCGGGCTTATACTCACAAAAAATATTTCAGGGCTTCACGGCTGGTGCACGCCGGGTG
>CAZFCR010000025.1:0-16772 GCA_964517305.1 uncultured Akkermansia sp. | reverse complement strand
AAGTTCGGAGAGAACGAGGTTGGGATAAATACGTTGAAATCATTTTTAATTTCAATGGTTTTAGTGATTTCATGTGCACAGTCGTGTTCATTTTTGGCGATGAGTGTAACCTGGTATTTGCCCACTTTAGGGAACTCTACCAGAGGGTTAACCTCCATGCTGGATTCATACACACCCGGGATCATCCAGGAGTATTTGTTGGCTCCGGCAGTGGTGCTTAAGTTGGTGAACTGTACCTGTGGGCTTGAAATGAGCACCTCTTCAGGGAATGAGAAATCTGCCTTAGGCTGATCAAACACGGTGATAGGAGCAGCTACCTGAGCCTGTGTGCCACAACCCTGGTAGGAGTAGTTAAACACCACGCTGTAAGTTCCCGGGCTGTTGTATACATGGCTTACCAGTAAACCTTTTTTAGGCTCTGAACCATCACCCAGTATCCACTCACCCTCACCGGTGTTGGTGCTGGCCGTGTTAAAGGTTACCTCCAGTGGGGCGCAACCCGAAGGGGAGCTCACCAGGGCAGATACCTCAGGGATGTTCACCACATTGATGCGCACATAACTTGTATCAGGACAAAGTGTAGCGGTAGGCATTGAATGGGTCTCATACCTGATCAGGTTGTTATTGCCCACATTGGCAAGAGCAGGATTAAACATGTTGCCCACAATACCTGGCCCGCTCCAGGTACCACCCGGATTAAGCACATAGGAGTTCATGTTGACAGCCTGGTCAGGCTTGCAGAACTTAACAGGAATGGTCTCAAAGTCGGCAGAGATGAACCTTTCAACAGTAACAGTGGTTTGAGCATAAGCCACACAAGGACCGGCCGTAATGCTGTAGTTGATGATGTTATCACCAATCACCCCTGAGGCAGGCACAAACAAACCTTTTGTATCCACCCCGCTGTTGTTGGCCCCGCCAAATAAACCACCCACAGGGGTAGGATTAAGCTGTACCGGAGCAGAAGAATTACACACCCTGCCCACGTTCACGATCGAAGGAATGGCAAGCGAACTCACACTCACCGCCACTGTAGCCTGGTCAGGACACAGTCCGCTTGGAGAGGAGGCCGTTGTATGGGTCAGTATAAAATCACCCTTACCTGCCACTGAAGGATCAAAGTTGGTACCTACAATACCAGGGCCCATCCAGGTACCCAGGTTGGTAAGTGTATAAGGCACCAGGTTAATGGCAGATCCTGTATTACAAAGATCAGGGAGTTTGGCAGTAATGGTGGCAGGCACAAAAGCCTCCACGCTGATGAACTTGGTTTGCTGAGCAAAACAGGTGTTGGTTCCAACAATGTATTGTACCGCGTTATTGCCTACCGCGGCAAGGGAAGGAGTAAACACCCCGCCTGTGCTTAAGAAAGAAGAACCTGTCCAGTTACCATTTACCGGACTTACCGACAATTGAACGGCAGCATCAGTACTACAGAAAGGACCCACCTGGGTGATCTCCGGCATCTGAGGGTTCAGAACAGATACGGCCAGGGTGCGCGAATCGCTGCAACCGGCAAGAGCAGGAGTAGAAGAAGTAGAATACGTAAGCACATAAATGCCGGTAGTAAGACTGGCAGCTGAGAATACATTGTTGCTTACGCCAAAACCGTTCCAGAAACCATTCACGGTGCTTTGTACCAGTGTCATGAGGTTTACAGGAGGGTTGTTAAAACATCTGTTCTGAAGTGAACCGGTAAGGGTGGCAGGATTAAACCTGGCCACACTGAAAGAGGTATAACCTGTGTTAAGACAAGGTCCTACGTTTACCGTATAAGTAACATTGCTCACACCCGGCTGCTGAATGTTGGTAGGTGTAATTACCCCGCCCGCGCTGATGTTGGGACCCGACCAGCCACCACCCGCAGGGGTTGCCGTCATGGTAACAGGGCCCTGGTTGCTGCACAAAGGCGCCACCTGAACAATGCTTGGGATCAGTGTATTGGTCACACTTACGTTGAGCGGTGTGCTGGAAGGACATACCGTAGGGTTAGGACTTGAAGTGGTGTTGTAAGTGATCTGGTACATGCCTGTTTGTAATCCTGCCGGATTAAACTGGGTGCCACCAATCACCGCCGAACTGCTGTTGGAGTTACCTGTCCATACCCCGTTCACGGTGCTTTGCACAATGTTCATGAGGTTGTAGGCTGGGTTGGTCACACACAGGGCCGGCACCGAAGAGGTCAGCGTGCTTGGGTTAAATTTATTTACCTGGAAAGAACCCGTCTGGCTGGCACCGCATTGCCATACATTAATGTTATAAGTAAAGTTATGGGTACCGAATGGTGTACCCAATGTTGGAGTGATGATACCGCTTGTTGAACCGATCAGACCCGGTGTGTTGTTCACAAATGTTCCTCCCCCTGGTGTAGCGTTAATCTGGTAAGGAGCAAAGGTGTTACACAGGTTAGGGATCGCAGTAATGGTTGGAATAGGCGGATTAAAGGCTGTGATGTTTAACGCCAGTGTCTGCGGGCAGTTGATCAGCGTTGGTGTTACCACCACCGAGATCGCGGCCACGCTTGTAGTACCCACAGGAACTACCGGCTGAAAAATCGGGTTACGTGTGTTCTGTCCTGTCATCAGCCAAGTGGCAGGTGACCAGGAATAAGTGTACTGCGCAGGACTTGGACTTTGGTTAACAAAGTTGACCAATGGAGCCACATTTTGTCCCGGGCATACTGAAAAGTCACTGACAGCCAGGAATGGTGTATATGTGTGTGCTGATACATTGAACGTGGTTGAATATTTACATGAACCGTCAAATGTTACCACCGTGTAAATACCCTGGGACAAACCTCCCACAGTAAAGTTGTTCGCCGAAGTAGGATTGATAGAAGCTGTATACGGAGCCATAGAACCGGTTGATGCCACCGAAAACGAATTGAATCCAGGAGGCGATCCCGCCGCAGGGACCATCACAATATTGGCTGTACCGTTCGAAGCGCCGGGACAAATGAGTTTAATACCCGGAGCAGGCACACTCATCAGGCCCGGAGGCGTAGAAGTGAGCGTAAATTTAGTAGAGTCTTTACAACCCTGCAGGGTTGTATAAGACACCCAATAAACCGCATTGTTCTGAGGGGAGGTCACCGTATAACCCGCTGCCGTTCCCCCCTGGTTGGCCGGAATCGGAGACAAACCATTGTACCACTGGATATTGGTGCCGCCCAGTGTATTTAAGTAAGCTTCAGATCCGCAGAATGGTTTAAACAGGGTGGTGACGCTTGGTGCGGCCACCCCAACGACGACGCTCGTGGAAGAGGTGCCGCAACTGGATCCTAATCCCGCAATGGTGACGGAATAACTGCCAGGTGGGAGACTACTGGCTACTGAGGCCGTGCTGACGACGCTGTTGGAAGAGTTTGTCCATGTATAGGTATATCCCGTTCCGCTACCATTGCCCTGCACCGTCGCAGAACCACTGGAGCCATTAGGGCAGGTAGATGTTGTACCGACACCCACTATATTTACCTGGGTATAGGTTAATGTATTTACTGATATGTACTGACACCCTGAAGCGGCTGTAAGCTGAACCGTGTATTGTGAGCCGAGAACAGGGTTGTTGATAACAAGGTTGGCCATCGTTCCTGCAGGTGCAGCAATAGGACCGTTAGGGCCAATCCACTGATAAGTAGAATAACCAAGTGGAGCCGCGATCATCGCTTGTCCTGCACCGGCACAAAAACTAACAGGGCCGGCTACACTTCCACCCACACCACCTAAACCCTGACCAATTAACTGACCACCGCACATCGCGTCAAAATAAGTTGACGCCCAGTGTCCTGTTGGAGCACAGTCACTGTTGATCACCTCAATGGTTACACAACTGCCGAGGAAAGGGGTAAGGTCAATGTATTTAACCGACCAGTTGGTCCAGGCCACACCGCTTGAAATGGTATAGCCGGGTGAGCCCTGGCTGCATCCGTTTCCGGTGGGGTTAAGACTTAATGAGGAACATGTTAAAGGAGCACCGTTGCAATCAAACATGCGAATTTTTAAAAACGGCTGGTTGCAGCAATCATGACCACCATCCTGGTAGGCACCCGCGTATGCAAACTGGAAAAGGGTATTGGCCTGTGTTACCGGAAAAGTCTGAGCAATTTTAGTACACAATCCGTTGGCCTGCTGATTTTGTAACTGAGCCACTACGTTTCCTCCCAAAGGCGAAGTGGTAAGGTTCCCAATAAAAGGCACAATGATTGGTGTGGCAACGATCCAGAACTCAGGACTGCCCTGATTCCAGGTGGTTGGCATTCCTTCACCGGTAAGCTGGTTACATGAATTTTGCCCGCTGGTAATGGTCCATCCCTGAACGCCGTTTGAAGAATTGTACTGCCCGGGAGCTGTCAGCTCAAAATCTTCGTTTACGCAAGGGGCAACATTAATCACATTATTATTGCCCAGTTTGCCTTTGCCAGGTGATTGCGGAGCAGGCTTGGCGGCATACTGAGCACCAATCTTGTATTTATTATATATAAATTGGCGTTTTAAGATTTTCAGGTAGTTGATGTATTCTTCTCCGAAAATATTATTCTGAAGCGACTGGATTTTGATGGTTTCTTCATCAAAACCATAAAGAGAATCATTTGGCCCTGGTTTGCCAGGTTTCTGAACCCCGGATTTAAGATAATCCTGATTTTTAATAAAACTTTTTTTGGCTTCCGACCCGCCATCCAGATCTTTTTTGTCGAATGTCTGAGCTTGAAGTCCTAAACTTGCAGCAACAACGAAAGCAGTGATAATTTTTTTCATTTCCAGGGGAGATTTAATTATCTAAAGATAAGGTTCAGGAAACCTGTATTGCGCTTTTTCACTCATTGAAAGTAGCACTCCACTAAGTTTTTTTATAGTTCAGGCAACCTCACGCGGGATTAGAAGACCAAAATGCCTCATTTAATTCTCTGGAAAAAAATAAACCCGGATTGCAGATATGCTGCACCCGGGTTCTGAAAATTATTTTACGAGTTTTACGTTGCCCGTTTTTTCGTAAAGGTAGCCGTCCAGATCCTTGTATTTTATTCGGTATACATAGATGTCCTGTTTAATCACTTCTCCTTTATTATCGATAGCGCCGTTCCAGCCTTTTTCGGGCTCTGAACTGCTGAAAAGAAGACGCCCCCATCTGTCGAATATTTCAAAACGGTATGTTTTTTTATCGAGTCCGTAATCCGTAAACACAGGTAAAAATTCATCGTTCAGTCCATCGTAATTCGGGGTGAAAATATTGGGCAGGTGCATCTGGAAATCATTTTTAATTTCAATGGTTTTAGTGATTTCATGTGCACAGTCGTGTTCATTTTTGGCGATGAGTGTAACCTGGTATTTGCCCACTTTAGGGAACTCTACCAGAGGGTTAACCTCCATGCTGGATTCATACACACCCGGGATCATCCAGGAGTATTTGTTGGCTCCGGCAGTGGTGCTTAAGTTGGTGAACTGTACCTGTGGGCTTGAAATGAGCACCTCTTCAGGGAATGAGAAATCTGCCTTAGGCTGATCAAACACGGTGATAGGAGCAGCTACCTGAGCCTGTGTGCCACAACCCTGGTAGGAGTAGTTAAACACCACGCTGTAAGTTCCCGGGCTGTTGTATACATGGCTTACCAGTAAACCTTTTTTAGGCTCTGAACCATCACCCAGTATCCACTCACCCTCACCGGTGTTGGTGCTGGCCGTGTTAAAGGTTACCTCCAGTGGGGCGCAACCCGAAGGGGAGCTCACCAGGGCAGATACCTCAGGGATGTTCACCACATTGATGCGCACATAACTTGTATCAGGACAAAGTGTAGCGGTAGGCATTGAATGGGTCTCATACCTGATCAGGTTGTTATTGCCCACATTGGCAAGAGCAGGATTAAACATGTTGCCCACAATACCTGGCCCGCTCCAGGTACCACCCGGATTAAGCACATAGGAGTTCATGTTGACAGCCTGGTCAGGCTTGCAGAACTTAACAGGAATGGTCTCAAAGTCGGCAGAGATGAACCTTTCAACAGTAACAGTGGTTTGAGCATAAGCCACACAAGGACCGGCCGTAATGCTGTAGTTGATGATGTTATCACCAATCACCCCTGAGGCAGGCACAAACAAACCTTTTGTATCCACCCCGCTGTTGTTGGCCCCGCCAAATAAACCACCCACAGGGGTAGGATTAAGCTGTACCGGAGCAGAAGAATTACACACCCTGCCCACGTTCACGATCGAAGGAATGGCAAGCGAACTCACACTCACCGCCACTGTAGCCTGGTCAGGACACAGTCCGCTTGGAGAGGAGGCCGTTGTATGGGTCAGTATAAAATCACCCTTACCTGCCACTGAAGGATCAAAGTTGGTACCTACAATACCAGGGCCCATCCAGGTACCCAGGTTGGTAAGTGTATAAGGCACCAGGTTAATGGCAGATCCTGTATTACAAAGATCAGGGAGTTTGGCAGTAATGGTGGCAGGCACAAAAGCCTCCACGCTGATGAACTTGGTTTGCTGAGCAAAACAGGTGTTGGTTCCAACAATGTATTGTACCGCGTTATTGCCTACCGCGGCAAGGGAAGGAGTAAACACCCCGCCTGTGCTTAAGAAAGAAGAACCTGTCCAGTTACCATTTACCGGACTTACCGACAATTGAACGGCAGCATCAGTACTACAGAAAGGACCCACCTGGGTGATCTCCGGCATCTGAGGGTTCAGAACAGATACGGCCAGGGTGCGCGAATCGCTGCAACCGGCAAGAGCAGGAGTAGAAGAAGTAGAATACGTAAGCACATAAATGCCGGTAGTAAGACTGGCAGCTGAGAATACATTGTTGCTTACGCCAAAACCGTTCCAGAAACCATTCACGGTGCTTTGTACCAGTGTCATGAGGTTTACAGGAGGGTTGTTAAAACATCTGTTCTGAAGTGAACCGGTAAGGGTGGCAGGATTAAACCTGGCCACACTGAAAGAGGTATAACCTGTGTTAAGACAAGGTCCTACGTTTACCGTATAAGTAACATTGCTCACACCCGGCTGCTGAATGTTGGTAGGTGTAATTACCCCGCCCGCGCTGATGTTGGGACCCGACCAGCCACCACCCGCAGGGGTTGCCGTCATGGTAACAGGGCCCTGGTTGCTGCACAAAGGCGCCACCTGAACAATGCTTGGGATCAGTGTATTGGTCACACTTACGTTGAGCGGTGTGCTGGAAGGACATACCGTAGGGTTAGGACTTGAAGTGGTGTTGTAAGTGATCTGGTACATGCCTGTTTGTAATCCTGCCGGATTAAACTGGGTGCCACCAATCACCGCCGAACTGCTGTTGGAGTTACCTGTCCATACCCCGTTCACGGTGCTTTGCACAATGTTCATGAGGTTGTAGGCTGGGTTGGTCACACACAGGGCCGGCACCGAAGAGGTCAGCGTGCTTGGGTTAAATTTATTTACCTGGAAAGAACCCGTCTGGCTGGCACCGCATTGCCATACATTAATGTTATAAGTAAAGTTATGGGTACCGAATGGTGTACCCAATGTTGGAGTGATGATACCGCTTGTTGAACCGATCAGACCCGGTGTGTTGTTCACAAATGTTCCTCCCCCTGGTGTAGCGTTAATCTGGTAAGGAGCAAAGGTGTTACACAGGTTAGGGATCGCAGTAATGGTTGGAATAGGCGGATTAAAGGCTGTGATGTTTAACGCCAGTGTCTGCGGGCAGTTGATCAGCGTTGGTGTTACCACCACCGAGATCGCGGCCACGCTTGTAGTACCCACAGGAACTACCGGCTGAAAAATCGGGTTACGTGTGTTCTGTCCTGTCATCAGCCAAGTGGCAGGTGACCAGGAATAAGTGTACTGCGCAGGACTTGGACTTTGGTTAACAAAGTTGACCAATGGAGCCACATTTTGTCCCGGGCATACTGAAAAGTCACTGACAGCCAGGAATGGTGTATATGTGTGTGCTGATACATTGAACGTGGTTGAATATTTACATGAACCGTCAAATGTTACCACCGTGTAAATACCCTGGGACAAACCTCCCACAGTAAAGTTGTTCGCCGAAGTAGGATTGATAGAAGCTGTATACGGAGCCATAGAACCGGTTGATGCCACCGAAAACGAATTGAATCCAGGAGGCGATCCCGCCGCAGGGACCATCACAATATTGGCTGTACCGTTCGAAGCGCCGGGACAAATGAGTTTAATACCCGGAGCAGGCACACTCATCAGGCCCGGAGGCGTAGAAGTGAGCGTAAATTTAGTAGAGTCTTTACAACCCTGCAGGGTTGTATAAGACACCCAATAAACCGCATTGTTCTGAGGGGAGGTCACCGTATAACCCGCTGCCGTTCCCCCCTGGTTGGCCGGAATCGGAGACAAACCATTGTACCACTGGATATTGGTGCCGCCCAGTGTATTTAAGTAAGCTTCAGATCCGCAGAATGGTTTAAACAGGGTGGTGACGCTTGGTGCGGCCACCCCAACGACGACGCTCGTGGAAGAGGTGCCGCAACTGGATCCTAATCCCGCAATGGTGACGGAATAACTGCCAGGTGGGAGACTACTGGCTACTGAGGCCGTGCTGACGACGCTGTTGGAAGAGTTTGTCCATGTATAGGTATATCCCGTTCCGCTACCATTGCCCTGCACCGTCGCAGAACCACTGGAGCCATTAGGGCAGGTAGATGTTGTACCGACACCCACTATATTTACCTGGGTATAGGTTAATGTATTTACTGATATGTACTGACACCCTGAAGCGGCTGTAAGCTGAACCGTGTATTGTGAGCCGAGAACAGGGTTGTTGATAACAAGGTTGGCCATCGTTCCTGCAGGTGCAGCAATAGGACCGTTAGGGCCAATCCACTGATAAGTAGAATAACCAAGTGGAGCCGCGATCATCGCTTGTCCTGCACCGGCACAAAAACTAACAGGGCCGGCTACACTTCCACCCACACCACCTAAACCCTGACCAATTAACTGACCACCGCACATCGCGTCAAAATAAGTTGACGCCCAGTGTCCTGTTGGAGCACAGTCACTGTTGATCACCTCAATGGTTACACAACTGCCGAGGAAAGGGGTAAGGTCAATGTATTTAACCGACCAGTTGGTCCAGGCCACACCGCTTGAAATGGTATAGCCGGGTGAGCCCTGGCTGCATCCGTTTCCGGTGGGGTTAAGACTTAATGAGGAACATGTTAAAGGAGCACCGTTGCAATCAAACATGCGAATTTTTAAAAACGGCTGGTTGCAGCAATCATGACCACCATCCTGGTAGGCACCCGCGTATGCAAACTGGAAAAGGGTATTGGCCTGTGTTACCGGAAAAGTCTGAGCAATTTTAGTACACAATCCGTTGGCCTGCTGATTTTGTAACTGAGCCACTACGTTTCCTCCCAAAGGCGAAGTGGTAAGGTTCCCAATAAAAGGCACAATGATTGGTGTGGCAACGATCCAGAACTCAGGACTGCCCTGATTCCAGGTGGTTGGCATTCCTTCACCGGTAAGCTGGTTACATGAATTTTGCCCGCTGGTAATGGTCCATCCCTGAACGCCGTTTGAAGAATTGTACTGCCCGGGAGCTGTCAGCTCAAAATCTTCGTTTACGCAAGGGGCAACATTAATCACATTATTATTGCCCAGTTTGCCTTTGCCAGGTGATTGCGGAGCAGGCTTGGCGGCATACTGAGCACCAATCTTGTATTTATTATATATAAATTGGCGTTTTAAGATTTTCAGGTAGTTGATGTATTCTTCTCCGAAAATATTATTCTGAAGCGACTGGATTTTGATGGTTTCTTCATCAAAACCATAAAGAGAATCATTTGGCCCTGGTTTGCCAGGTTTCTGAACCCCGGATTTAAGATAATCCTGATTTTTAATAAAACTTTTTTTGGCTTCCGACCCGCCATCCAGATCTTTTTTGTCGAATGTCTGAGCTTGAAGTCCTAAACTTGCAGCAACAACGAAAGCAGTGATAATTTTTTTCATTTCCAGGGGAGATTTTCTATATTCTAAAGTTAACAGAATAATAAGAAAAATCAAATCTTTTCACTCATTCAAGGGCTTGTTCTACGAACTGACCCCCGGTTTTCACCACAGTTTATTTTCCTCCGTTTCTGGCGGCAATAAAAATAACCAGGCAGCAAAAACTAGCGTGAAGACGGCAAAACCAGGGTGACAACACCAGTTTTAGAGTGGATGCGCCCGTCGAGGTCGCGGAACCGAAGCATGTACACATACGTATCCTGCTTCATCACCTCAGCGCCATTATTTCTGAAGGTACCATCCCATCCTTTTCTGACATCGGCCGAATAAAAAACAGCGTGGCCCCAACGGTCAAATACTTCCAGCTCATATGTTTCCGCATCCAGTCCGTATGGCGAAAATACAGGCACAAACTGGTCGTTTAAACCATCTGCATTGGGAGAAAAAGAATTTGGAACATACACACTGAAATCATTTTTTACTTCAATGGTTTTTTTTATGGTATGACTGCAGCCCTGGTAATTAGTTGCAGTAAGGCTTACCAGGTAAGTGCCAATACGCGGGAAAATAACTTTTGGATTTACTTCGTACCGCGACTCCAGCCCTTGTATGTCCCAACGGTATTTGTTGTTTAGTAACAAAGTGCTTTTATTAAGCAGATCGGTTTGCGGATCCGAAATACTCAGATCAGGACGGCTGAACTCAAAATCCGCCAGCGGAGATTCAAGCACTGTGATCGCATCATCCAGCGAAGCCTGAACCGTGCAGGCTCCGAGCGTGTAGTTAAAAACAACGCTGTAAGTTCCAGGTGTATTGTAAACATGAGTATACGACAAACCTTCATGCGAACCGCTGTCGTCGCCCACCATCCAGAAACCTTCACCCGAATTGATTTCAGGAATATTAAAAACCACCTTTGCGGGAGCGCATGCCTTTTTAACCGAACTCACTACGCCAATTGCCGGTACATCATCCACCTTCAGAGTAATTGACTTCGTATCCGGACAAAGCAAAGGGTAAGGACTGGAAAAAGTGTTGTAAACAATTACGTTATTGTCTCCCAGGTTGGCCCTGGCGGGATCAAACATGCTGCCTGTAACCCCTGGACCACTCCATAAGCCGCCAGGGTTAAATACAAGTGAATTTAAATTAAAAGCTTTGCTGTTGCGGCAATAAGAAGTCTGCGACTGCAATGCAAAATCGGCCGATATAAATTTCTGAACCGTGATGGTGTTCTGAGTATAAGCGATACAGGGACCTGAAGTGATGCTGTAGCTGACGACATTAGAGCCTATGAGGGCGCTTGCCGGCATGAAAAGTCCATTCTTTGAAACCGCTTCCGTGTGATCACCCCCAAACAATCCGCCTAAAGGACTTACCGTTAACTGCACCGGCGCCGAATTATTACAATACGGTCCGCCATTTGAAACAATCGGAGGAGCCAGCGAAAACACGGTTACTGCTACGGTTGCCTGATCAGGACAAAGACCACTCGGGTAAGAAGCTGTACTATGACTGAGAACAAAGTTACCCGCTCCCGAAACAGCGGGATCAAAATTTGAACCGATAACAGCAGGTCCGAACCACTTACCCTGCGCGCTCATGGCCAGCGGCGATAAACTAAAAGGCAGATTGGTATTGCATTGGTGAGGCAACACTGTAGCAGTTAAATCTGCAGGCACAAATGCTTCTACACTGATAAATTTTGTTTGCTGGGCAAAACAGGTATTTGTGCCGATCACGTACTGCACAAAATTATTGCCAATTACCGCCGACGAGGGCGTAAAAACGCCATCCAAATTCAGGTACGGCACAGCTGTCCAGGTTCCGGTATTCGGACTCACCGAGAGCTGCAGGCTTGGATCAGCGCTGCAGAGCGGGCCCGCATCAGTAATATCAGGTGTAGGCGGATTCAGCACCGAGATACTCAGGGTTCGCGATTGCGGGCATAAAAGCGGATCGGGAAACGAAGGATTTAAATAGGTGAGCGTGTAAATTCCCGTTGCCAGTCCTGCCGGACTAAAAGTATTGGCAGAGATATTAATACCCGACCAGCTGCCATTGGTATTCTGAACAATCGACATCAGGTTGTATGGATTACTGGTCACGCACAGGGGAGCCACCGAGCCGGTGAGCGTAGCCGGACGAAACTCTGACACATGAAAAGTACTGTTTGATATTGCCTGGCAGGTGCCCTGTCCCGCCGAATAAGTTACAAAGTTGGTTCCTATCTGGTTAAGTGAAGGCGTCTGAACACCTCCTACCGACACACCCGCATTGCCACTCCATACACCGCCAGCCGGCAGCGCGCTCAACTGGAAAGAAGCAGCGTTACTACATCGCGGCGGAACGGGAACGATGGTTGGTGTGGGAGGATTAAACACGCTGATTGACAACACACGGTAATCAGGACAAACAGTGGCGATGGCCTGCGAGACTGTGTTGTAGGTAAAATTATAGACACCCGTTTGCAGTCCGGCAGGATTAAACACACTGTTGTTGCTCACATTCACGCCCGTCCACACCCCGGTAACCGTATTCTGAACAATGTTCATGAGGTTAAACGGCGGATCCTGCACGCACATCACCGCGGGGGAAGACGAAAGCGCAGCAGTATTAAATTTGTTGACGGAGATGGTTCCCGAATTGCTCACCACACAAATGCCTACGTTCACAGAATAGACCAGCGTAACAGTGCCTATCGGCGCGAGCCCGGGGCTAAATATTCCTCCTCCTGTAACCGCGGGACTTGCAGACCAGGTGCCTCCGCCCGGAACAGCGCTCAGGGCAAAAGGGCTAAAAGTATTACACACCGGCGGAGGCATGGTGAGTGTGGGTGTGAGTGGGTTATTGACGGTTACCGCCATGGTTTGTGTGAGCGGACAATTCAAAATATTAGGAGTTACTGTAACCGTATAAACGATTGTGGACATCGTCACGCTGGTGGGCAATAAAGGCGGATTGATCACCGTGACCTGCCCGTTGGGACTCGCGATGCCGGTGCCGGGCGGATTCCAGGTATACGAATACTGGCTGCCATTAACGCCCACCGGAAAAACAACAGTTCCGTTCAAGCTTCCGCCCTGGCAAATGGTATCGCGCGAAGGTGTTGGTGTATATACAGGATAAGGCGTTACCGATATGGTAGTAAGGGCCTGGCAGGTAGCCGTAGTAGGCACGCCATTGATCGTGGATGAAGAACTGCCGCGGAGTGTAAAAGTAGAAGTGGTGGTTAAATTAGGCACAACGGCCACAGATGAGGAAGAAGTAAAGTTGTTAGGGCCCGACCAGGTAAACGATGTAACGGAAGTGCTTGTATTCAGACTGTTAACTGAAAGTGTACCCAAAGTATTGGCGCACACGCGACCGGCATTGGTTGCCGAAACCACACAAACCAATCCGCAATTGGTGTTGCCTGCACCGGGTGAATTGGCGTTGCTCTGGTTAAATGTGATGTTTTGAACCGAGTTGGAAAAATTGGTTATAAGAAAAAGATAAAATGCCCCCGGCACTGCGTTGGCAATGGTGCAGGTTTCCGTTGGGGAACCAGAATAACTGCAATCCACGATGTTGTTCTGAACCAGATTGCTGCAGGCACCGTTCAGTGTATTGAATGGTCCCCAGCAAATAAAATCTATGTCCTGAGCAGCCGACATGGATATGGAAACAGGGCCGCCCTGGTTGATCTGCATAAAAAACCAGGCAGGATTGGGCTGCGAGCCCAGACAGCCATAATTGGGTCCGGGTTGCGAGTTGGGGACACCAGTTGTTGCCGGGAAATTCATTACCTGACCTGTACAAAACGGCGATGCATTTGCGCAATTATTATTTATGTTCTGAGCAAACCCATAACAGCCGGCCAATAAGCTCAGAATAAAAAATAATATGCGTGGTGTTGTTGGCATTGGCTCAGACAGGATTGGGCGGTGAAAATTAAATTAAAGATAATTATAAATACGTCAGATCCTTCAACAAAATTAAAGGATTTAAGCGGGGATATTTAATTGTGCACTCACCGGGAGCCTTGGTTCAGGAACCCGTGCGGGGGTTCGGCCCTAAAACAAAAAAGGCCGCCCTTAAAAAAAGGCAGCCTTTCTGATTTAATGTAAAAGTTAATCTTTACGGCCACCGAATAAACGGAGGAGAAACAGGAACAAGTTGATAAAATCAAGGTAAAGGGTTAAGGCACCCATGATGCCAAGTTTGTTTTCGATGCCTGAACCGGCGGCTTCGTAACCCATGTTTTTTAATTTCTGAACATCGTAGGCTGTTAGACCGGTAAACACGATCACACCAATAATACTGATGATGTAATCCATTCCTGCGCTGCGCATGAACAAATTAATCAGGGAGGCGATCACGATGCCGATGAGGCCGATCATCAGAATGCTTCTCATTTTCGTAAGATCTGTGCGTGTGGTATAGCCAGCAATGGCCATAACAGCAAACAAAGCAGTGGTACTTAAAAATACCTTGGTAATAGAACCAATGTTATAAATATGAAAAATAAAACTGAAGCTGATGCCGTTGATGATCGCATAAGCCACAAAAAGCCCGATGAGCGCGCCATACGACAAACGCTGCAGACCAAAATTCATGCCGAGCACAAACAACAAAGGCGCGAACATCACCACATAAGCCAGTATGCTGGGTTTCACACCAGTTTCTGTTTCCACCAATAAATAAGCAGTGAGTTCAGGCACAAATGCAAACAACATGGCTGCGATAGAAGTCAGCAGCATGGCAAGCGCCATCCATGAAAAAGACGCCCTCAGCAATTTGTTTTCGCCCACAACTGTGGCGTAATCGATCTTGTCGATATTGGTATTCCTGAAATTTGTTTCCATTTTAGAATTTAATGCACAAATGTAAGAAAAAGCGGCCAGCCTGCTGGTTAAGTTTCTTTAAAAATAAAGGTCGCTGGTTTTCAGGTGCAGGTAACGCATCACCGCGAGAAAGGCGCTGAAGGCAGAAATGATCACGCCCACGAGCACGATGCCTGAAAATAAAAGTAAAAGCACGTTTTCATCCTGCAACTGAAGCAGGTCGGGAATGAATCGCGCGCTGAGCACCAGAAAACCAGCCAGTAAAAAACCGGCGATGATGCCCGCCAGCACACCCTGGCGAAGTCCTTTGAGGATAAATGGTTTGCTGATAAAAGAGCGGGTAGCGCCAACGAGGTACATGGTGCGGATGAGAAAGCGCTGCGAATAAATGGAAAGCCGGATGGTGTTATTGATCAGCGCAATGGCCACGATCAATAGCGCGCTGCTGAAAATAAGGAGGAAAAAAGCGGCCGCTCTTGTATTTTTATTGAGTTTGTTGATGAGTAGTTTCTGATAAACCACTTCCTTGATAAAAGGTTTGTTGAGCAGTTTTTTTTCAATAGCCTGAAGCGTATCGCTGTGCGCGTAGTCTGCGTTTAGTTTAACTTCCAGCGAATTGAGGAGCGGGTTACTGCCGAGAAAAGAAACAAAATCTTCTCCCAGATCATCCTTCAGTTTTTCTGCAGCCTTTTCTTTGGTAATGAGGTTCACCGACTTGGTAAAACCCGCGCTGTTAAGTTCCTGTATCAGAGCGTCTGTCTGCGCCGCTGTGGCAGTGTCTTTCAGATATACCTGGAAACCCACATTTTCTTTAAAGTGCGTAGAGAGTTTGTTGGCATTGATCACCAATAATCCCAGGGCGCCAAGCATAAACAAAACAAGCGACAGACTGATGATGACAGTTGCGCCGGATGTACGAAAACTTTTTTTTGTTGAGCTGCTCAAATCCCTGATTTTGTTACGAATGTAAAGGATTCTGCAGCTGGTCTGCGGTTTACCGGAGATTGAATACTAACAGAAACCTGTTAGTTATGTTTACGCGGCCAGGTGGAGCCCGCCGGTGAAAGCAAGAATAAGAAATATAATGCCGACCGCTATCCGGTAATATCCAAAATGTTTGAATCCGTATTTATTTAAAAACGCGATAAATCCTTTTACTGCCATTAATGCCACCACAAACGCCACGCCCGCGCCGAACAACAAAATCTGAATGTCGTCGCTGTGAATGTTTTCGTGCTCTTTCAGTAAATCGTAACCAGAAGCCGCGAACATGGTGGGAATGGCCAGCAAAAAAGAAAACTCCGCTGCCTGCTGGCGGTTAAATCCCGAAAACACGCCGCCCATGATGGTGGCTGCTGCGCGCGATACACCCGGAATCATTGAGAGACACTGAATAAGTCCGATCTTAAACGCGTCTTTAAAAGCTATGTCTTCAACATTGACATATTTTGATGCTTTTTTCTCCGACCATTTGTCAAGAAAGATCAGCACTACACCTCCAACGATAAGCGAAATACTTACGGTAAAAGGATTAAAAAGATAATGTTTGATGGTTTTGTAGGCAAGCAGTCCCACAACACCGGTAGGCAGGAAAGCCACAAAAAGCCGCAAATAAATACCAGGCCCCACAAAAAAACGTTTGATGTAAAGCAGCAAAACCGCCATGATAGCACCCAGCTGAATGACGATTTCAAAAGTTTTTGCGAATTCGCGGTCGCTGATCTTCATCAGTGAGTCGGCGAGGATCATGTGTCCTGTGGATGAAACGGGGAGAAACTCGGTGAGTCCCTCAATTACCGCGATGATAAAGGCCTGAAGATAGGTCATAAATTATTTAGCGAGTTCGGCCTTCTGGATAAAATAATCAGATTCGCCCTGCCAGAAAAAGTTTTTCATCACCTGTTTGTAATGCACTACCACTTTTTTGCCTTGGTTAGCTTCGAGTGTTTCATATACCTTTTTGTCCTGTACCGAAAATTTAAAAACT
>CAZFCR010000024.1:0-16855 GCA_964517305.1 uncultured Akkermansia sp. | reverse complement strand
CCTGGTGTATCGAGGAAGGTCATGCTGCGTCCATCCTGGAGTTTTACATTGTAAGCTCCGATGTGTTGCGTGATTCCACCGGCCTCACCTGCCACCACATTGGCTTTGCGGATAAAGTCAAGTAAAGAGGTTTTACCGTGGTCAACGTGACCCATTACCGTAACAATTGGCGGTCTGGCGATCAGGTCTTCCGGCAGATCCTTGTCCTCTTCAATAGATTCAAGGTCTTCTGCTGTTCCGAATTCGATTTTATATCCAAACTCTTCTGCAACGATGGAGATCGTTTCAGCATCGAGACGTTGATTGATAGACACAAAAAGTCCGAGTGACATACAGGTGGAGATAATTTGTGTAACCGGTACACTCATCATCTGCGCCAGCTGGTTCGCGCTTACGAACTCGGCAACTGTCAGTACTTTTTTATCCGCTTCCGCCAGTTCAGCTTTTTCAGCCATCCTGTCGCGGATCTCTTCACGTTTTTCCCTGCGGTATTTTGAGGTTTGTGATTTATTTCCTTTCTGACTCAGGCGCGCAAGGGTTTCCTTGATCTGTGCCTGGATCTCTTCTTCTGTTAATTCGTGGCGTGGTTTACCAGGAGTTGCAGCACCCGGTTTCTTAGCGCGCGGATCACCATATTTTTCCTTGGCGCGTTCGCGGGCAATGGCCGATTGTTCCTTACCAACTTTTTTAATTTCTTCCTGTGAAAGACCTCCTTTGCGGATGCGTTTGCGTTTCCTCTTATCGGTGGCGCTGTTGGCTGCTGATGCGGCTGTTCCTTTTTTAGGATCACGCGCGGCAGGCAATTCAACACGGCCAAGGATCTTAGGACCTTCCAGTTTTTCGTATTTTGTTTTAAGAAAATCTTCTTTAGGCTCGCCCTTTACAGGTGCCTCAGGCGTTTCAACAGGTGCCGGCGCGGCGGCTGCCTCAACTTCGGCTGGTTTTTCAGGTGCCTTCTCTTCTTCCGGTTCGGCTTTGGCTACAGGTTTTTCTGTTTCCTTTTCTTTCTTCGCCCTTTTGTCCGGTTTGGTTTTCAGGTTCATGGCATCCAGGTCCAGTTTACCAAGAACTTTTGGCCCTTCGTTCACCTCGGGTTTAGCCACTGGTGTTTCAGCAACCGGCTCTTTTGCCTTTTCAGGCTCCGGCTCCGGTTCTGCTGCCTTTTTCGGTGCGGTAAGATCTTTGATCACCACTTCATCGAAGTCGTCTTCTTTCGATTTTTTAGGTTTGATCTCATTCAGCACAAGTGTTTCGCGCTTGATCTTGTTGGTGTTCTGTGCAACGCTTTCCGCTTCCTCACGGGCCGATTTATCACTAGAGAACTCTTTCAGCAAAAGACGGTACTCCTCATCGCCGATTTTGGCGTTGGGGTTGGTTTCCGTTTTATGGCCTTTAGAGGCAAGAAATTCAACAATCTTTCCAAGTGAAAGGTTGAATTCTTTGGCCACTTTGCTTAATCGAAGTGTTTTGGCTCCTTCTGACATATACTTTTAATTCTTTCTAAGTTAATACTGTGGGGCTTATGCGGAAAGCCCGGGCCGTTAGTCTTCAAACTCGGCGCTCAGCACTTCGCGTACACTCCTGATTGTTTCTTCATCAAGGCCTGTGCGGCGTGCGAGTTCTGCTTCATCCAATTCGAGAACAGACTTGGCTGTATCGCATCCAATGGCTTTTAACTGCTCAATGATCTGCGCCTCGATCTCATCAGAGAATTCTTCCAGGTCAACGTCTTCAGTCTCAACATCAATGTCTGTATCACGGAAAACATCGATTTCGTAACCTGTTAATTTGCCTGCTAATTTAATATTAAATCCGCCTTTTCCAATGGCTAAACTGATCTGGTCAGGTTTTAAGAACACCTCGGCGCGTTTGGTTTCTTCGTCGATTTTAATGGTGGTGATCTTGGCCGGACTTAATGAACGCTGGATAAGCAGGGTGGCGTTGTTGGTGAAATTGATCACGTCGATGTTCTCGTTTTTTAATTCGCGAACAATTCCGTGGATCCTTGATCCTTTCATCCCCACACAGGCGCCTACAGGATCGATCCTGTCGTCGTAACTTTCAACAGCTACCTTGGCGCGTTCGCCCGGTTCACGTACAATTTTTTTAATGGTGATGAGTCCGTCGAAGATCTCAGGCACCTCGGTTTCAAATAAACGCTCAAGGAATACCGGCGAAGTACGTGATACAATGATCTGCGGTGTGCCGTTCTTCAGTTCCACTTTTGATACCACCGCTTTCACAGTGTCTCCTTTTTTAAAGAAGTCTGAAGGGATCTGTTCTGTTTTTGGCAACAATAATTCATTGCCTTCGTCGTCCATCAGCATGATCTCTTTTTTCCAAACCTGGTAAACTTCAGCAGTGATCACATCACCGATCTTTTCTTTGTATTTATTATAGATCTCGCTCTTCTCGAGTTCAAGAATTTTCTGTACAAGATTCTGGCGCACCGATAACACAGCACGGCGACCAAAATCTTCGAGTTTCACCCGCTCAGAAACATCTTCGCCGATCTCAAAATCAGGCTCTATCTTCTGCGCGTCAGAAAAGCTGATGTGTTTGTTCTCATCAAAATCAAAAGAGTCTTCAGCGAACTCGTCGTCGACAATCCTGCGGTTCTTGAAGATCTCCACGTCGCCTTTGTCAGGATTCACGATGATATCGAAGTTTTTATCGCTTCCGTAACGTTTCACCAAAGCGCTTCTGAACACTTCTTCGATGATGCTCATGAGCGTGGCACGGTCAATGTTCTTATTGTCTTTGAATTCCGAAAACGATTCGATCAGGTTTACGCTTTCCATAGCTTTTGTTGTTAGTGGCTGACGTAAAAACGCTTCGCCTTTTGGTTAGTATTTAAGTTTAATTTTTGCTTCTTTAATCTCTGAAAAGGGCACTTCCTGCTGTTTGATAACGGTTACTTTGCCTTTACCTACAGGTTTGTTCTCCCGCGTGCTGTATTCAAGCGTCAGTTTTTCGTCGCTGCAGCTTACCAGCGTACCTTCAGCTTTATCGCCACTGAGCAGCTTGATCTCAAAATCGCGGCCCACATGCCGTTTAAATTGTCTTGGCATTACAAGCGGTGTGGTGGCACCGTGCGAACTTACATCCAGCGCAAAATCATCGCGCTCACGGTCAAGACTGCCTTCAATGGCGCGACTCAGGGTCACACAATCCTTGATGGTTACACCTTCATCGCCGTCGATAAACACATTGATGTGGTTATCGGAACCGATTTTAATACCTGTCACAAAAATATTTGTGTTCTCAAGATGTTTGTCGGCGAGTTGCTGGATATGTTCTTTTGTGATCAAATTTACCTCAATAAAATAGGGGACTTTTTGTGTCCCCTACCTTGCTTTTCATATTTTCAGGGCACAAATATACGCATAAATAAGTATATAGCAAAATATAATGGGAATGAAAAAATTGCAAAAAAACCGATCCGCCAGCCAACCTTAAGTCTTTCCTGTTCGTGTAGTCTTTGAACCAAAATCCGGAAAAGATGAAAAACACCACCCTGCGACTGATCATTATCCTGGTAGGTTTATTGTTCCTGAACATTGAGGCGGCGCACGCCGGTCTTGTTCACAAACTAAAGATCTATATCAGTCACGAACTTTCTCCCCTGCAAGTGTATTACATCTGTGGCAGCCTGCTGCTGTTCGGTTTCCTGGCTTATGTGGTATTCAGTCCCATCCTTATCGGCAACCAGAAATGGGCCTGGCACAACTACTTCAGTTTTAATCCAGAAAGACAATCTTACCAGAACAAACGCGACATGGTAAAAAAGATCTCCGGCATCCTCAGCCAGAAGGAAAACGCCGAAACATTCCAGTCCTGAAGCGTTTCCCTCCTTTTTGTTAAATTTTATCTTTTTCCCCAAAAAGAAAGCCCAACGCAAATAAAATTTTGTTTTAGCAGTGTTATTTTTATTTTTGTGCCAAATTTTTAAATCTGAAATATAATGTCTGACATTGCAAACAAAGTAAAATCTATCATCGTTGATAAATTAGGCGTTGATGAAAAAGAAGTTACCCCAACCGCTAGCTTTACTAACGATCTAGGTGCTGATTCACTGGATACAGTTGAACTTATCATGGAATTCGAAAAAGAATTCAACATCGCTATTCCTGATGAGCAAGCTGAGAAGATCGGAACCGTAGGCGATGCCATCTCCTATATTGAGGCTAACGCGAAAAACTAATTTTACCTTATGCAATTAAAACGTGTAGTAGTTACCGGACTTGGAGCTGTGACCCCATTAGGAAATAGTGTTAACGACTATTGGAATAATTTAATTAATGGCGTTAGCGGTGCGGCCCCTATTACACGTTTTGATGCTTCAAAGTTCAAAACACGTTTTGCCTGCGAGGTGAAAGGTTTTAACGCTGAAGACTATTTTGATAAAAAAGAAGCCCGCAAACTCGACGCTTATTCGTGGTACGGTATTGCCGCCAGTGTGCAGGCAGTGGCCGACGCCGGTTTAGAAGCAGAAGGCATTGACCGCAACGAGATCGGAGTGATCTGGGGAAGCGGTATCGGCGGACTTGACACATTTCAAACCGAAACTTTTGCTTTTGCAAAAGGCGACGGAACTCCCCGCTTTAACCCGTTTTTTATTCCCAAAATGATCGCTGACATCTGCAGTGGTCATATTTCAATGCGTTTTGGTTTCCGCGGACCTAACTTTACAACTGTTTCGGCCTGTGCCTCTTCAACAAACGCCCTCATCGATGCCTTTAACTACATCCGGATGGGCAAGGCCAACGCCATTGTTGCAGGCGGAAGTGAAGCTGCGATCAACGAAAGTGGAATGGGTGGTTTTAACGCCTGCCAGGCCATGAGTACACGCAACGAAGATCCTGCAAAGGCTTCAAGACCTTATGACAAAGACCGCGATGGTTTTGTTCTGGGTGAAGGTGGCGCTGCCATCATCCTCGAAGAGCTTGATCACGCGCTTGCCCGCGGCGCAAAAATTTACGCCGAGATCATCGGTGGCGGTATGAGTGCCGACGCGCATCACATCACCGCTCCGCATCCTGAAGGAGTAGGCGCTACACTCGTAATGGCCCGCGCTTTAAAAGACGCAGGAATTGCCCCTACCGATGTGGATTACATCAATACCCACGGTACCAGCACGCCGCTCGGCGATACAGCTGAATTAAAAGCCATTGTGAATGTTTTTGGCGAGCATGCTTACAAACTCAACATCAGCTCCACCAAAAGTATGACCGGTCACCTGCTTGGTGCCGCCGGTGCCATTGAAGGCATTGCCGCCATCATGGCCGTTAAAAACGACATTATCCCTCCTACCATCAACCACGAAACTGCTGACCCGGAAATTGATCCGAAACTGAACCTCACATTAAACAAAATGCAGAAACGCACTGTGAATGTGGCTATCAGCAACACCTTTGGATTCGGTGGTCACAACGCAGCGGTGGTTATCAAGAAATTTAATTCCTGAGTGTTTTGGCATTAAAGAAATTATTATCGCTCTTAAGTTACAACACACTCAAAAGCGATAAGGATTTTAAAAACTGGGTGAAACTCACCACAGGTTATACGCCTAAAAACATTTCTCTTTACCAGCAGGCCTTTTTTCACAGCAGTGTTAACGTTAAACGCAGTGGCACCACCGTTAGCAACGAACGCCTCGAATTTCTGGGCGATGCCGTGCTTGGCGCCATCATTGCCGACTATCTCTTTAACATGTACCCTTATAAAGATGAGGGATTTTTAACGCAGCTCCGGAGCAAGATCGTTAACGGGCAAAGCCTGAAAGAACTCGCGCTGAAGTTCGGGTTCAATCATTTTTTAAAAGCAAGTCTCACGCGCGATGAAAAAACAAAATCAAGCGCTTACGGTGATGCCATGGAGGCTTTTATCGGCGCGGTTTACCTCGACATGGGTTACAACAAAACCAAACGTTTCGTTATTTCAAAGATTGTGAAGATCCACGTAGATATTGATGACCTTGTAAAAACCAACGAAGATTACAAAAGTCAGCTTCAGATCTATTGCCAGAAAAACAAGTTTTCGCTCGAATACCGGCTCGTGAGCGAAGACCGCCAGGGCGCACATAAAATGTACGTGGTGGAAGTATACGTGAATCACAAAGCCTACACGCGATTTGAAAACTACAGCAAACGTTTTGCCGAACAAAAAGCTGCGCAACTCACACTTGAGGAATTAAAAAAAGAACTTGGCTAAATACGTTTTAAATACGAACGATGAGGACCTTAACTTTTTGCTGCTTGCAATGAGTTGCCACCACGATCAATACCAGATGGTAGCAACCCTTAACCATGTTCTGGGCATTGATCTTTCTCTCGCCGCTTTCCTGCCTTATCATCTCAAAGACTCCCGCCTGTTTAAATTTTCTCTTTTCAGTTATTACGACGCAGAACTCGGCATTGAATTTAATATGCTGCCCAATACCAGCAATTTTGACGAAAACAGCGGCAATAACGATGCAGGTCTCTTTTCAGGACAATCAGTTGACGAAAGCGCCCGGCTGGTAAAAGAGTTGCCGAATACCGATTATTTTCTCATTCTGAAGGGGGAAGGTCTCGACGCCCATGAACACAAAATCACCGAATTACTGAGGGCTTCTGAGGTCATCATGCAGGTTCAGCGCGTGGAACCCCTGGAATTGCAGAGCAGGAGAAATTTGATTTTTTAAATTTCGTCTTCCGTTTTTCTGAATATCTTTACAACATGGACGATCTCCAGCAGCACATTCATAAACTCCGGGAAGATTTCAGCAAGGGGGCGCTCAGCGAAGATGAAGCGGAAAAAGATCCCGCGCTGCAATTCAAAATCTGGATGCAGCAGGCCGTTGAGAGCCACGTACCTGAAGTGCAGGCCATGAACCTCGCCACGGTTTCGGCGGACGGTAAACCCTCATCGCGCATTGTTTATCTCCGCGAATTCGGCGACCACAGTTATTGTTTTTACACCAATTACCAATCCAAAAAAGCGCGCGAGCTCGAACAGCAGCCTTTTGCGGCACTCACTTTTTTCTGGCCCCAACTCGAAAGACAAATCAGGATTGAAGGAACAGTTGAGAAAGCAGATGCAAAACAGAGCGACGCCTATTTTAATCTGCGCCCTTTCGAATCAAAAGTGGGAGCCTGGGCCAGCAACCAAAGCGGAAAGTTGTTGTCGCGCCGGGAACTTGAAAACCGTGTTGAAACACTCAAACTTCAGTTTGATCCCGCAAACATTCAAAGGCCCGACTTCTGGGGTGGGCTTGTGCTGAAAGCAAATTATTACGAGTTCTGGCAAGGTCGCAAAAGCAGGTTACACGACCGGCTCGCTTATTCACTCACTAATTCTGCCTGGACCATCTCCAGGCTTGCACCATAAATATGACAAAAGAAGAGAAGATCAAACAATTTGACCCGAACAGCATCGGACAGGTTAACGACGGCCTTTACGGTCTGCCTTTCAGCACTGAAGAATGTGATACCGTTCTCATTCCAGTGCCGTGGGAAGTAACCGTAAGTTACGGCGGCGGCACCGCAGGAGGTCCTGAAGCCATCCGCGAAGCAAGTTACCAGGTAGATCTGTACGACCCATTTGTAAAAGATGCCTGGAAAAAAGGAATAGCGCTGGATGAGATCAACGAAGAAATTCTGACCAAAAGCGATAACCTGCGTCGCATCGCGGAGAAATACATCGACGCGCTTGCTAACGGCGAAGATGAAAAAGATGAGTCACTTTCAAAAATCGCTTCAACAGTTAAGGAAGATTGTTTGTGGTTGAACCAGTGGGTTAAAAACCGCGTGCTTCATTTTTTAAACCAGGGAAAATATGTAGGCCTGGTTGGCGGCGACCACTCTACACCGCTTGGCATGATGCAGGCACTGGCTGAAAAATTCGGCAAATTCGCCATTCTGCAAATTGACGCGCATGCCGATCTGCGGAATGCTTATGAAGGTTTTGAATTTTCTCATGCCTCCATCATGTACAACGCACTTAAAATTGAACAGGTGGAAAAACTGGTGCAGGTAGGCATCCGCGATTATTGTGAAGAAGAACTTGATGTGATCAACCAAAGCAAAGGACGTGTAAAAACTTTTTTCGACCGCGACATTAAATATGCGCAATACTGTGGCGACAGCTGGGACAGAATTTGCAACCGCATCGTCAACGAACTGCCCCAGCAGGTTTACCTGAGTTTCGACATAGATGGTTTGGATCCAAAACTTTGTCCTAACACCGGAACACCGGTTGCCGGCGGTTTTGAAACAGAACAGGTTTTGTTTCTGCTGGAAAAAGTAGTGAGCAGCGGACGCCGCATCATTGCCTTTGATTTAAATGAAGTGAGTCCCGGTGAAAACGGCAATGGCTGGGATGCCAATGTTGCCGCGCGTTTGTTGTACCGCATTACCAATCTGGCCGCTTCAAGCGTTTCAAAATAATGTCCGCACTCAGATTTTTAATACTGTTTTTATTTGCCTTTCAGCTGATGCATGCAAAAAAATTAAGAGAAGGTCATTACCGGGGGGTACTTTTGCTGGATGAAGCGGCAAACATTGAACTGCCTTTTAACATGGAGGTTCAGTACAAAGGCAAACGGCCTCTGATCATCATCCGCAACGGCGACGAAAAAATAGTGGTGGATGAAATAAAAGTAAAAGGCGATTCGGTGAGTTTTAAAATGCCGGTGTTTGACACCGAGTTTAAAACGCTTTTTACAAAAGAAGGGCTTGAAGGCGTATGGATCAACAATTACCGGACCACGCAGAACAGGATCAGGTTTAAAGCCGTGTATGGCGAACAACGCCGGTTTTTATTTGAAGAAGGTTTGCCCGATCCTGCGTTTGAAGGAGAATGGGAAGTCACCTTTTCGCCCGGCACAGCGCAAAGCGGAAAGGCGCTCGGTGTTTTCCACCACCAGGAGCAAAGTAATTTTGTAACGGGCACTTTTTTGACCGAAACCGGGGACTATCGTTATCTGGATGGCATGAAAAACGGGAACATGCTGTATCTCTCCTGTTTTGATGGCAGTCATGCGTATCTCTTCACTGCTGAGTTAAATGAGGGCACGATCACGAATGGAAAATTTTATTCGGCCTCGCATTGGGTCGAGAACTGGGAGGCGAAACGTAACCCGGATTTTAAATTGCGCGAAGCCGGTCAAATCACTTCAGCAACATCACCACAGGAAAAAATCGATTTCAGTTTTCCCAACGCGGAGAAAAAAACCATTTCTCTTTCAGATAAAAAATACGAAGGTAAACCCGTAATCGTACAATTAATGGGTTCCTGGTGCCCGAACTGTATGGACGAGAGCAGGTACCTTTCTTTTGTCTACAATAAATATAAATCAGAAGGTCTCGAAATCATAGCCCTCGCATTTGAGAAAACAAATGATTTTGACAGAGCGGTGGCTCAGGTTTCACGGTTAAAATCAAGATTTGACATTACTTACGAGATCCTCATCACCCAACAAACAGGTAAGGACCAGGCTGCCAAAGTGCTTCCCTGGCTAAGTGGAGTTACCGCCTTTCCGACAACTGTATTCCTGGATAAAGATCATAAAATCTCTTACATCCACACGGGCTTTAGCGGACCCGCGACAGGAAAGGCTTATGAAGATTTTAAAAAAGATACTGAATCACGCATCAACAACTTATTAAAACCCTAATGTTTACAGGCATCATCGAAACAATGGCCAGTGTGGAAAAGCTTCGGAAAGAAGGCAGCAACCTGCACATCACGCTTTCAAGTAACATTACAAAAGAACTGAAAATAGATCAGAGCGTGTCGCACAACGGCGTTTGTCTCACCGTTGTTAACATTAACGGCAATCAATACACGGTAACCGCCATCGACGAGACGCTTCAGCGCAGCAACCTGGGTGAAATTAAAAAAGGTGATCTTCTGAATCTTGAGCGCTGCATGTCGGCCAACGGCCGCTTTGATGGTCACATCGTTCAGGGACACGTTGACACCACCGCCACCTGTGTATCAGTGAAAGACCTCAACGGCAGCTGGGAGTTTAAATTTGAACATCCAACACAAAAAGATTTTGTAACCGTAGAAAAAGGAAGCATCACCATTAACGGCGTAAGTCTTACCGTTGGCGCTTCATCAGAAAACAGTTTTTCGGTTTTTATCATCCCTTACACTTTCGGGCACACGAATTTTAAAAACATAACAATTGGTTCCCGCGTTAACCTCGAATTTGATATAATCGGGAAATACGTGGCGCGGTTGTTGGCAAAATAAAAATTCATTTATGCGCTTTTTTAAAATGAAAAGTACGGTTGTCGTGTTGGCCTTTTTGCTGCTCGTTTCCGGAATTGCCCTTTATTCAGCCGATAAAATCATTTCCGATGGCGCGAAATCCCTTCTTTACGATGAGGCAGAAAAAATTCCCTATTATAAAACAGGCCTGCTGTTAGGAACAGGCAAATACCTTAAGGGAAATACTGTTAATCCCTATTATGCCAAAAGAATTACAGCCGCGAAAAAACTGTTTTCTGCCGGAAAGATCAAATACCTGGTGATCAGCGGTGATAACAGTCGCCATGCTTACAACGAGCCCCGGATGATGAAAGACGACCTGATAAAAGAAGGCATTGATTCAAACCTGATCTTTTTGGATTACGCGGGCTTCAGGACATTTGATTCGATGGTACGCCTGAGGGAAATATTTTCAGTTGATTCTGTTACTGTGATCTCACAAAAATTTCACAACGAGAGGGCGCTTTTTATCGCAGGACGCGAAGGCATTGTCGCAGTTGGATTTAATGCTGAAGACACCGGACGTTCTTTTGGCATGCGCACACAGATCAGGGAGAAATTTGCACGCGTTAAAGTTTTTGTTGATTACTTCATTCATACCAAACCAAAATTTCTGGGCGAAAAGGTCAGCATTCGGGAATAACCAGATGCCCGGAGGTGCAAATCCCTTCTTTATTTTAACACATCTTTCAGCCGCTCCGTGATCTCAAGAACAGCAGGACAAACCATTGTGTTCTTAAAAGTGAGATCCAGCAGTTGCTGAATTTTTTTTCTGTCTGTGTGGGGATATTCCCTGCAGGCGGTGGGCCGGTCGTTATAAATCAGGCAATAATTCTCTGCATCGAGAAAAGCACAGGGCGATTGTTTCAGCACATAGTCTTTGTCCTCATCCACCTTCAGATATTTGTCCATAAAGTCTCCGGGTCTCATCCTCAGTGCCTTTGCAGCCCGATCGATGTCGCGCGGATAAAAAATGGGCGATGTGGTTTTACAGCAATTGGCGCAGGTAAGGCAATTGGTTTTTTCAAACACCGCGTGGTGCTGTTCCTGAAACACATCATCGAGGTTGCGTAACTTTTGCTTTTTGAGCTTTTTGAAAAAAGCCTCGTTCTCAGGCTTGCGCGAGCGCGCCAGGTGATTGAATTGATCGGGTTCCATCAGAAAAAAAGCCGCCTGTTGGCAGCTTTTCATTTTTTTATTCTCCTTTTTTAGCGGCTTTTTTCGGAGCTGCTTTTTTAGCTGCTTTTTTTGGTGCTGCTGCTGCACTTCCCGCAGCGGCTTTTTTAACCGCTTTCTTTTTAGGGCGGGTTACGCCGGTTGAACCAATATGAATCTTTCCACGCTTAGTTCTTTTGTCTCCTTTTCCCATAATATAATTTAGTTTTGTGTAAAAGTAAAAAATTATCTTTAGCAAACAAAAACAGCCCGCCCGCAATGCCCGGCAAGCTGCGCAAAATGACGTTAAACCGGATCTTATCAAAAACACATTTCATAAACACGAACGGCTTTGCAGCCGCAAACAAATTGACCTGCTTTTTGCAAAAGGCAAAAGCAACAGTCAGAGTCCTCTTAAGCTGATGTTTTTGTTGCCGGATGCGTCCGACACCAACGATGTACAGGCCATGTTTGTAGTTCCCAAAAGGAATTTTAAACGCGCGCACGACCGTAACCTCCTGAAACGCCGCATGCGTGAGGCTTACAGGCTGCATAAAAATGAATTTTATACGCAGACCGGTCCGCGCGCACTGATAATGGCCTTCATTTACACAGGAAAAAAATCAGAAGAATACGGCGTGATTGAATCAGCCCTTATAAAACAGCTTCAGTTTGTGGTGAAAAAAATAATCGCCTAACGTTTGTTCGCTTCTTTAATGTAGGTATCCAGTGCGCCCGTCATGCTTGGATTCAAGGGATTGGGCGCAAAAATATCTAGCCTGTAGCCGAGAGATTTTACAGTCTGCGCCGTGGTGTGACCAAAGGCGGCAATGCGTGTATCGCCCTGCTTAAAATTGGGGAAATTGTGTTTGAGCGAACGAATGCCCACCGGCGTGAAGAATACTAAAATATCATATTCTGCCAGAGTTTTGATGTCGCTCAGATCTGCGCTCACCGTTTTATAAAAAACAGCTTTGGTAAAGGTGATCTTCACCTCTTCAAGAAAATCAACGATCTGTTCCTTGTGAACATCGCTTGAAGGCAAAAGAAATTTTTCAGCTTTGTTTTTCCTGATCACATCCACGAGATCGAGAATGGTGCCGTGACCAAAAAATATTTTTCTTTTGCGGTACTGAATGTATTTCTGAAGGTAATACGCGGTTTGTTCGTTGATGCAGAAATATTTCATGCTCTCAGGAACTGTGATGCGCATCTCGTTGCAGAGGCGGAAATAATGGTCAACCGCCAGTTTGCTGGTAAGGATCACAGCGCCATGTTCAAGAATATCGATGCGCTGGGCACGGAATTCCTGTGATGTCAACCCTTCAACCTTGATAAACTGCCTGAAATTAACCGAGATATTGTGTTTTTTTGCGAGATCGAAATAAGGGTTTTTTTCCGTGTCAGATGGTTTTGGCTGCGAAACAAGAATGCTCCGTACCTTGTTCTTAGGGTGATTGCTGACCTCAATAGCGGGAGGCGGGGGTAAACTGATCACCGTTTTTTTAGCACTGCGAATACGTTTCGGGCTTACTTTTTCAATTGTTTCGCGGGGCTCTGTGTTTAATATCACTTTTTTAGCCGGGGCTACCGCTGTTTTAACGGGGGCGGGTTTGGCCGCGGGCGACTTTGAAGCGCTTTTGATACCAGTTTTTTTTGCTGGCTGAAGAGACTTTTTGTTTTTTGGAGAAGAACTGCTTTCGCGGCCTGAAACCGTTTTTTTAGTGACCTTTTTTACTGCTTTCTTCTTCACTGTACTCTTTTTTCCTGACATCAATTGTCGTGTTTAAAAGGTTTCGATTAAGTATTTTACCAGGACAAGTGTGGGTAAAATTTCCAAACCGCAAAAGTACGAGAAAATTTGCAATAATCCTACTCTTTCCTGAACCAGTCCCATCATCAAACCCCTGTACCACTTCAGGGTAATGCCAATGGCCAGCACCAGAACCGAGCCGCCCAGAAACAAAAGCGGGTTAATGCCCGAAAACTCGGCAAGAATAATAAAAGGCATAATAAACAGCCCGAATGTCTGGTTGATGAGCTGAGAATTAATAAGGTAATTGCTCAGCAACTTTTTTTCGCCAGTAAAGGCTGATAGCAGGTTATTCAGCAGGATCCTGATCAGAAAGCCGGATAAAAACAGGAGCAGGAAAAACAGGTATTGCAGCAAATGCGGCACATTCAGAAAAACCAGGCCATAGATGGCGTTGATCTTATAACACACAAAAGCCATGTTCATCCAGAACACGAGGTTAAGGGCAATGGCGTAAAACCTGAAAGGGTTTACTTCTTCGCGCTCCAGCTGCTGAAGAATCTGATTACTGAAAGTGGACTGAACAATGCGGGTTACTTTGGCCAGAGCACGCGCCTTCACAAATACAAGAATGAGCAAAGCCAGCAGCAACAATACCGAAGGCCAGATCTCCTCATTGGAAACGTGTACCACCGGGCCCTGATGCTGCCTTGTGAGCAGATGGGTGGCAAAGATGTGCCCGGTAAACTGGTTCATTTAGAGTGCAAAAGTACGTGAGATGGTGAAACCAAATTTGATTTGTCCTTTGGTCCACGAGTCGCCCGTGTAAGGGATAAAATTGTTTTCGATCAAACCAGTGGCGTTGGTAAAAAACAAACTGAACACATGTCCGCCTGTTTCAATCTCGCAACCAAACGAAAGAGGGTTAAATGCCTTGTCGTTGTTGCTGAAAAAATCGGAGAAGTTATAAAAATAATCGCCTATCAGGCTCAGGCGTTTGGTGAGTTTAAGACGGCCTCCAAAACCAAGTGTAAAAAAACCATTTTCGTCGGGCGCATTGTTATTGCTGTTATAACGTTCCTGGATGTAGTTGCGGTGCATGTATCCCGGCAATAGTTCGAGGGATAACCAGTCGTTAAGTTTGCTGGCGATGATCAGCTGATTAAAATAATTGAAGCGGTGCAGTTCGTTGGTTTCAAAATCCTTGATAATGTTGCCATAAAGCGTTGCGGGCAAAGCGTGCGAATAACCGGCGCTAGAGAAAAACGCCAGCGAGATGGGCATCGAAAAGTCTGAGGTCTGGCTCAGGATCTTCCATTTCAGGCTGCCGTCGATTAAACTGTTGATCTTGTTGCGACCAATGCCAACCGTAATGTTGTCGGTAATACCGTAATCCAGGCTGAAACGCACATCGCTCACTGTTCCAAACCCGAAAAAAGTCTGAAATGTTTCGTTAATAGGATTTTTAAGTGTTGAGTTGTAAACGTTTCCGAACCGGTGACCGATCCTGAAGTCGAGGTGTTTTTTCTTTACCGTTTCAATGGTTTGTGCATTGCCAATTTTAACGGTTTTAAATGTGGCGTAAACTTTTTTTGGCCCCTCGTCTTTGCCATCGTCCACAAGACTCAAAAGGTCTTCCTGCGCGCTGACAGCCATCGCAGAAAACAGGCAGGCACTTAAAAAAAGCGATCTGTAAAGTGTAAGCATAAATTATTTCTTCTGATAAGGTTCCAGTACGGTTAAAAAGGTAACATCTACCTCTTCAGCAATGTTTTTTACATACATGGAAGGAACCTGGATGTTGTAGTCGGCCACCTTCATTTTAAATTTCGAATTGAGCTTAAGGTCGTTGCCTGTTTTGGTGATCAGTCCGTCCATGGTCACATCGCGGGTTACGCCGTGCAGTTCCATTTTTCCGGTGATCGTTACTTTGGTTTCACCGTCTTTGGTATAATCCACAGGCTCGTTGATCTTGCCCCGGAAAATGGCTTTGGGGTACTTCTCGCTCTCCATATAGTTTTCGTTAAAATGTTCTTCCATCAAAGCGTTTTTAAACTTAAAGTTCTGGATGCTGAGACTGATCTGGATCTCATTGGTACTGCTTTTTAACACGATGGACGCGCTTTTGTTCACCGCTTCAATGTTTTCGAGCGGTGCTTCAGAATAAAAACTGATGGAGGTAGCCCCTGTTTTGGCGGTATAAATCTGCGCGCTTAACTGAAGGGTAAAAATGAACGAAAGAACAAGGAGGATTCTTTTCATATTTTTAATTTTAATCAAATTTAGAATATTTCTTCCAATACACAATCCGCCAGAAATTTTTCAATCAGTCTCGGAAAGGCGCGATCCTGCAATTTGCTCAGACGACACACTTCGATGTCCTCTGCAAAGGGCTGCTGCAGCGCCAACACATAAAACCTGGCAAACAGGTGCTGATGGGTTAACACGTGTTTGTAAGTGCCTGAAACATATTTGATGCCATACTTTCCTTTTAGCATTTTTTTAACGGCTGTTTCTTTCAGCAAGGCTTCCGGCGTAAGGGCGTTTTCGCTTTCAAAAAGCGGAAATTCATACAGTCCCTGCCAGATGTCACCGCCACCACGCTTCTGAACGCGGACGTTTTTTTTAGTGTCAACGCACACCAGGTAATTAAAATGACGCGTTCTGGTTTTGATCTTTTTTGATTTACGCGGCAGTTCATTTACTTTTCCGGAAAGGAATGCCGCGCATCTGGATTGAAAAATACATATCTCGCAGGAGGGATTTACCGGCCGGCAGAACTGCGACCCGAATTCCATGATGGCCTGGTTATAAAGTGCGGGACGTTTTTTGTCGAGTAATTCTGTGGCGAGGGCGGCAAACTCCTTTTTTCCGGCACCCGAATCAATGGGTGTGCTGATGCCAAAAACCCTGCTCAGCACGCGGTATACATTACCATCTACCACGGCATGAGGCAGACCGAAGGCAAAACTGGCAATGGCTGCAGCGGTGTAATCGCCGATTCCCTTTAAATTGCGGATGCCTTCAAAATTGGCAGGGAAACTGCCCCCGTGCTCTTCAACTATGATTCTGGCGCTCGTGTGCATGTTTCTGGCCCTCGAATAATAGCCCAGGCCCTGCCAGAGCTTCATTACCTCGTCTTCCGAAGCGCGGGCCAGGTGTTTCACCGTTGGAAAGCGGTTTGTAAAACTAAGGTAGTACGAAAGCCCCTGGGCCACCTGGGTTTGCTGAAGTATAACCTCTGAAAGCCAGATTTTATAGGCATCAGACTCTTTTCGCCAGGGCAGGTCGCGGTGGTTTTTTTTGTACCATTTTTGAAGACCCTCGCTAAACCATTGTTCCATAAGGCCTTAAAAATAGCCAGAAATGGGCCGGCAAAAAGCGAAAAGGGCCGAAAAACGAAAAAAAATTTTCTAATCCTAATATATATAGTATCTTTGCTGCCCGTTTTAAAATACAATTAATTGATTTTAAATAGTTTGTAACATGACCAAAGCAGATATAGTTAATGAAATCGCAGAAAAGACCGGCATAGAAAAAATGGCTGTGCAGGCTACCGTTGAGGCGTTTATGAAAACCATCCGCAACTCTATGGTAGAAGGAAAGAATGTGTACCTCAGGGGATTCGGAACTTTTGTAGTAAAAAAACGTGCTGAAAAGATCGGCCGTAACATCTCCAAGAACACC
>CAZFCR010000023.1:0-16909 GCA_964517305.1 uncultured Akkermansia sp. | reverse complement strand
CTTCGAGGTAAGAAACATAACTCGATTCATCAGCAACGATCAGTGTGCGTTCGAACTGGCCGGTGCCGCTGGAGTTGATGCGGAAATAGGTGGACAATTCCATTGGACAACGCACGCCTTTTGGAATGTAGCAGAACGAACCATCGCTGAAAACAGCGCTGTTCAATGCCGCGAAATAATTATCTGTGTATGGCACCACAGTGCCCATGTATTTTTTTATCAGGTCAGGAAACTCAAGAACCGCTTCGCTGAATGAGCAGAAGATGATTCCTTTCTCAGAAAGTGTTTCCCGGAAGGTGGTCTTAACAGAAACGCTGTCGAATACGGCATCCACGGCAATGTTGCTCTGAACACCGGACAAACGTTTTTGTTCTTCGAGGGAAATGCCGAGTTTTTCAAAGGTTTTGAGCAGTTCCGGATCCACTTCGTCAAGACTTGTAAGTTCGGGTTTTTTCTTTGGTGCCGAATAATAACTCACATCCTGAAAATCGATCTTCGGATACGGGAAGTGGGCCCAGTTATCGGGCTGTTTCATGGTGAGCCAGTGCCTGAAGGCCTTTAAACGGAACTCCAGCATCCATTCAGGTTCGTTCTTTTTTTTACTGAGGGCGCGCACCACGTCTTCGTTAAGACCTTTTTTAAAAGTATCGCTTTCAATGTCGGTGGTAAAACCCCACTCGTAATCTTTGTTGATATGTTCTTCCAGTATCTCGTTACCCATGATTGGTGTTGTGTGTGATTGATGTGCCTGAGTTTAAACGCTGAAACTCTCTCCGCAGCCGCAGGTACGGTTGGCATTCGGATTATTAAATACAAAACCTTTTCCGTTTAAACCGCCGGTGTATTCCAGTTCGGTGCCCACGAGGTATAAAAAACTCTTGCGGTCCACTACTATTTTTACGCCTTTATCTTCAAACACCTGATCGCCTTCTTTCAGCTGGTTATCAAACTCCAGTTTATAAGATAAACCCGAGCAGCCACCACCGTCAACCCCAACACGAATAAAGGTATCGGCGGGCCGGTTTTCGTTCTGAATCAGTTCGAGGGCGTGTTTTTTCGCATTTTCAGTGACAGTGATCATAACTAATTGAATTTAAGTTATTTATGTGGTAATATTAATTAGACTAAATCTAATTTAGCTCACAAAGATACCATTTTTATGGTATTTAATCAAAAAAATGCGGTTGATTTGGCTTTATTTGGAATTGGTTTTTTGGGGCAGGATGGCGCATTGGGCGCAAAGGTTATTTGGCTCGCAAAGCAAAGGAAAGCTGCGTAATTTTTCTCTGCGTGCTCTGCGTGCTCTGCGAGAAAATAGGCACGTGGCGCGCAAAGCAAAGATTATTTGGCTCGCAAAACAAAGTAAAGCCGCGCTATTTTTCTCTGCGTGCTCTGCGTCTCATGCGAGAAAAAACGTGGCGCGCAAAGACGCTAAGAGCGCAAAGGTTATTTGGCTCGCAAAGCAAGGTGAAGCTGCGCTGTTTTTCTCTGCGTGCTCTGCATCTCTGCGAGAAAATCAACACAAGTAGCGCGCAAAGACACTAAGAGCGCAAAGAATTTTTTTGCAAGGTTTTTCTCTACCTCTCTCTCTGCGTGCTTTGCGTCTCTGCGAGAAAAAACTTCGCGCCCAAAGACGCAAAGAGCGCAAAGATTATTTGGCTCGCAAACCAAGGTGAAGCCACGCTGTTTTTCTCTGCGTGCTCTGCGTCTCTGCGAGAAAAAACGTAGCGCGCAAAGACGCAAAGAGCGCAAAGGTTATTGTGCTTGCAGAGCAAAGTAAAACTGCATAATTTTTCTCTGCGAACTCTACGTCTCTGCGAGAAAAAAACTTGGCGCGCAAAGACGCAAAGAGCGCAAAGAATTTTTTGCAAGACTCTTCTCTATCTCTCTCTGCGTGCTCTGCGTCTCTGCGAGAAATAGGCACGTGGCGCGCAAAGACGCTAAGAGCGCAAAGGTTTATGCGCTTAATTAAATTTTCTCTGCGTGCTCCGCGCCTCTGCGAGAAAAAAACGTGGCGAGAAATTATAAGCCAAAAAACTACTGCTTGATAAATCTCTGAACGGTTCTCATCTGATACCTGTCCTCCAGGTGAAGGTGATAGATGCCGGCCGGAAGTGATTTAACATCAATCAAATTCTCTGTTTCATTAATTTGGTAATCCTGAAGCAATTTACCGGAGGAGTCGAAGACCTGGGCCCGACGATAGACGCCTGGTTTAATAACAATACTGTGATCTGCAGGATTAGGGTACACGCGCGGCACGCTTTCGGTTTCTTCATCTAATCCCACACATTTGTCTGCCACAACATTTATTGCCGCACCTGCATAACATCCTTCATCATCATAACCTGTTACCGAATACAGGGTGGTGGCACTCACTGTAAATGCCACGCCGGGTGCAGAAGGCAAACCTGTGCCCCAATAATACCACGACGCCCCGGAAGCCGAAAGGTTAATGCCGTCTCCTTCACAAATCAGATTACGCGAAGCGTTGAGATTGACAGAGGGTTTTCGCAGACAATCTGCAAGGCGAAGAACAATGCCTGCGGGTTGATAAAAACCAGAGTGATTTATTAAAGAATCATTAAATGACGGATCCGCGTCGAAATTTTTTGTGAAAACGCCTCCAATTGCAATTTTATTTGACGTGTAAAAACTTGAAGGAACATTGGGTGCAAGGGAAGGTCCTACAGAACCACAGGACAAAAAGTTGCCTGATAAATCATATTGGGTAATAGCAATGTCGCCTGCCATGATCCAGGAAGAAAGTTTGGAGGTAAAATAAACAGTGTTGCCGGGAGCCGGATCAAAATCAAAAGTCCCCTTATAATGCGTAAAAAGGTAATAATCATTATTAGGCGCTTCTGTCAGTCTCATATTAAATACTTCAGAAGTTGTGGTGCTCACAATGGAGCCCGACCATACTAAATTAAAAGCCGTATCTGTTTTTAAAACAAATCCACAGTCCTGGTTGCTGACTGTCACCGTTTGCTGATTAGGCCCGGGATCCAGGTCAAGGGTGCCATTGTATTCGCCGGCTGCAACTATTTCGGCACCTTTTAATAAAAGCGAATACACTGTGCCGGTACCTTCCAAAACAGCAGTCCCTTCGTAATTTCCCAGACTGTCAAGTTTGCCGATAAAAGCACATGGATTGCTGATTGTATAGGTGCCGGCACCCGGATCAAGGTCGGTACCCTGCGTCCCTTTTCCCCCGTAATATACCTTGCCTGCGTTGCTGACCTTTACTTCATTTATTTCACTAAGGGCGTTACCTAAAAATGTTTTTACCCATCTGTAGGCACCGCTGGGTGATAATTTTAAAACAAACCCGTTGTAGCCTCCCTGATATATGGCAGTTAGAGGGCCGGGGTCGAAATCTGTAGTATCCCCAAAAAATCCTGATAGGTAAATGTTTTGAAACGCATCAATATGAAGATCTTTAATCTGAACTTCGCCATTAAACTCCTTCACCCAAATAAAATTACCCTGGGGATCAAGTTTTAATAGAAATCCATCGTTATAAATCGAGCTGTTCAGTGAATACGTTGCCGGCGATGGATCAAAATCAACCCAGCCAGACCTGAAACTTCCCGCGATAAAAATATTGCCCTGGTTATCTAAGGCTAATTCCCTGGGACTAAAATCAACCCCTATACTGGTAGTGAATTGCGTAACCCAGCTTAAACTGCCTGATGGGTTGAGCTGCAGTAAAAAACCTGATCCATACTTTGAGAATAAATTTTGTGTGCCAACCCCCGGATCAAAATCTATGGTGTCGGCGTAAAAACCCAAAACAAGTATTTTTCCGTTAACAGTTGATTCGATATCATGTATTCTCTCCACACTGCCATGTCTAGAAAACACTTTTGCCCAATCAAGACCAGGTATTTGTGCATTATTGAAGCTGATGCAAACGCAGCCAAGTACACAGAAGATATTTTTTAAGTAAGTTTTCATCCTCGTTACTTTAAAATTATCAGTTTAGACGTTTTGGTTTCCCCCGGCTCTCCTCTCAGCGTATTTAAATAAATGCCGGACTTAAGGTCCTCAAGATTAACTCTCTGTTCGAACTTCGGATCGGAAAGATCACTGATTTTTAACAGCAGTCCTGAAACAGCATTGGGATTGACTTGGTTTTTTAAGTCAATAATCTTGTCGATGATGGTAGTCAGAAACATTCTTTCCAGGTGTTGGTAATTAACCTTTGCATCAAAACTGATGCCAACACAGAGGAATAAGCCCTAAACCGGATCCGCGTCAATCGACACCTTAAAGCGCCAGTCTTTATACTGATGCTGCAATTCATCCAGAGCGCCAAAAATAAACTGGCGGGTAGTCAGCGCAGAGCTTTGCCTCGGAATTTTAATGAGGATGCGTTTGTAATACTGGTTCTTGATCTTTGAGATGAGCGGAAACTCAGGTCCGAGCAGGTTATCTCCAAACTGAACCTTGAGCAGGTTAAACAGCTCAGCGGAAAGGTGGTTCACTTCATTCACATCACGGCTGATGAGGTTCAATTCAAACAAACGGCTGAAGGGCGGGTAATTGTATTGTTTTCTTTCAGCAAGCGTGTCCTCAAAAAACTGTTTGTAATTGTTTTCCTTCACATAACTGATCACCTTGTGATCGGTTTGTGTGGTTTGCACAAATACCTGCCCCATGTTTTTGCTTCTGCCGGCCCGACCGCGCACCTGCGTGATCAGCTGGTAAGCTTTTTCAAAGGATCTGAAATCAGGAAAATTAAGCAAAGAGTCTGCATTGAGAATGCCAACCACACTCACGTTATTAAAGTCAAGACCCTTAGTCACCATCTGTGTGCCGATGAGAATGTCGATGTTGCCGCCTTCAAAGTCATCGATCAGTTGTTTATAAGCGTATTTGCTGCGCGTGCTGTCGAGGTCCATGCGCGCGGTTTTGGCTTTTGGAAACAACACTTCAATGTCTTCTTCAATTTTTTCGGTGCCCATACCTTTGTAATGCAACTGGTTGCTGCCGCAAGCGGCGCAGGTTTTAGGCGGACTTACCGAATACCCGCAATAATGACAAACCAGTTTCTGACGGTTTTTATGGTAGATGAGCGACACATCGCACTGCACACAATGCGGTACATGACCACAGGCCCTGCATTCGGTGTAAGGTGCAAAACCGCGTCTGTTCTGGAAAAGAATGATCTGCTCTTTTTTCGCGAGGGCTTTTTCAATGGCGTCGAAAAGCGGCGGGGTCAGACTGGCTTTCATCTGGCCAGAGTTATTAAAATAAGTAATGTCGCACAGCTCCACAGTGGTGCCGCCGCCCTTTACAAATTGTGAATCGAGATTTACGAGCCGGTATTTGCCTTGCTGTGTATTGTAATAACTTTCAACCGAAGGGGTGGCGCTTCCCAGCAAAACATTGGCGCCGTGAATGCCTGCCAGGTAAAGGGCCGCGTCACGCGCATGGTAACGGGGTGAGGGATCGTGTTGTTTAAATGAATTGTCGTGCTCTTCGTCAATGATCACGAGTCCAAGCGAAGGATACGGTAAAAACAGACAGGATCGCGCGCCAAGAATAATTTTATATGCTGGTTGTTTCTGGCTTACTGTATCGTGGGTGATGTCGTTCTGCCGTAACACATTGTTCCAGATTTCCACGCGTTCGTTTTCACTGAAACGCGAATGGTAAACGCCGACTAGTTCTCCGAACACCGCGCGTAAACGGGTGATGAGTTGTGTAGTGAGGGCAATTTCCGGAATCAGCATCAGCACCTGTTTGTCCGTTTTCAGCGTTTCACGGATGAGCTCGATGTAGATCTCGGTTTTGCCGCTGCCGGTAACGCCGTGGAGCAACACAGGCTTTTTCTCTTTAAATCCATCCCGGCATTGCTGCAGCGCCTGTTCCTGAATAGGACTCAGTTGCTTTGCTGTACGGTTTCCTTTTTCAAATTGTAAACGCCCCACTTCAAACTCCGCTTCATCCAACACCTGTTTTTTTACAAGCGCGCTGATGGCCGAAGCTTCGCATTTTTTCAGCATCTCTTTTTTCCTTACCCATTCAGAACCGTTGGATTTGTGAAGGTGAAGAAAATACAGCATCGCTTCCGCCTGTTTGAATGCTTTTTTTTCAAGCAGGTTCAGGGTCTCGCTGAGTTTCTGCTCGTCCTGCATCCCCGGATGCAGTTTCAGGAAAGTTTCCAGTTTTGGTTTGTATTTGTCTTTTACATCCTCATACACTGCAACCGCCTTTTTTTTGATGAGGCTATTTACGATCGGTTGGATGGTTTTTATCTGAAGGATCTCCGAAAGATTTTCGAAAGTAAGAGAAGGTGAAGCGAGCAGCGCGTCAATGACATCGTGTTCGCGGCGTGAAAAAAATTCAGGTTCTGTTTCTTCAAAATTAAAATCAGGATTAAGCTGAACCACAGAAGTGCTGCTGAGTTTAAGTCCGGAAGGCAGCGCGGCATTCATTACTTCGCCCGGGTTGGCGCAGTAATAAAAACCAAGCCAGTCCCAGAATTTCAGCTGTGTATCTGTAACAACCGGTTCATCGTCCAGCACCGCTTCAATGTATTTGGCCTCATAGCCGGTGGGTGGCTTTTCATGGACCTGGTAAATGATGCCGGTGTAAATGCGGGCCTTTCCAAACTGTACCAGCACCCGTTTGCCTCTTGTCACCTCCCTGTTCATTTCGAAAGGAACCCTGTAGGTGTAACGGTTGGGAACGCCAAGAGGAACAATCACATCGGCAAAAAGCGTGAGGCGTTCCATCAGCTGATGAAGTAGGCTACCACGATGCCTCCGGCCATGGCAGCTATTTTTTTAAGATTGTACTTGTGCTGATCACTGGTCTCAAACAAAATGGCCGTTGAGATGTGGAGGAAAATACCAATCACAATGGCATAGGCCAGGCTGCTGTATGTTTCGTAATTCTGCAACCCTACCGACTGCAGAATGTAACTGAAAAGGTAACCCAGCGGGGTCATCAGCGCAAACATCACGAGCAGACCAACGCGTTTTATCGCGCCAGATTCGTGTTCTTTCAGCAAAGCTGTAAAGGCAATGGTGATGGGAAGATTGTGAACGGCCAGCCCCAGTATGAGTTGGTAATTCACATACCCGAAAGCAGCGGAAGCGGGATCATATACAGGCAAACCTTCAAGAAAAGAATGAAGGCAAAGGCCCACAATGATACCGGTTGGCAGATGACTGTGACAGTCTTTGCTGTGCAGGTGCACGTGGCCATGTTCGATACCGGTGCTGAAAGTATCGATTACCAGCTGAAGGCAAAAGCCGAGCACAATAAACAAACCAACCTGTTTTACATTCGGATGCACAAATGCTTCAGGCAACATGTGCATGATGGAGATGGCAAACAGATAAGCGGCGCTGAAAGCAAGGATCAGACGAAGGCGGGCCTGTGGAATGGGAATACGGAGCGATACAAGTCCGGCTATTAAAATGGGGGCAACAAGGCCCAGTATGGCAAGAATGGGATACACGTTTATTTTTCAAATATTAATACTAAGCGCTCTGACTGCACTGCATCAAATGGCTTCAGATGGTAGTCGCCAAAAGTTTCGCGGAGCCGTAATCCGGCCGCAGTGGCAAAGTTTTCGAAATCCGTTTTACGCAGCAGCGACACGCTTTCTTCAAAATAATACTGATGGCCCTGGTCTTCAAATTCTATGCGTTTGATGATGGCGTTGTTGCTGATGTTTTTTTTGATCCTGAAATCAAGACCGGGTCGTTTTTCTGTATAAGCGCTCAGGGGCATGTTGCAGATCTTTTCCGCGTTAAAAAAATCGATCACAAACACACTTCCCGGTTTTAAAGCGAGCGCCACATTTTTAAACACGGCAAAATTATCCTGCGGATCTTTAAAATATCCGATGCTGGTGAAGAGATTAAACACCGCATCAAAATAATTCTCCCTGAAAGGTGTGCGCATGTCGTGAACAATGAACTCCAGCGTGCTGTTGGCTTTTTCTGAAGCTTCTTTGATGCTGTTTTCGGCGAGATCGGTGCCTGTTACATCAAAGCCCATTTTGTTAAGCGAAATGGCGTGACGCCCTTTGCCACAAGCCAGATCCCAGATGCGGGCGTGGGCCTGCAGTTTCAGGTGCCGGCAAAGGCCATCCATAAAATGGTTGGCTTCATCAAAATTCCTGTTATTATATAATAAATGGTAATAAGGCGAATTAAACCAGTCGACATACCATTCAGCTTTCTCCATGCGCGAATTTACTAAAAAATAAAACCACCGTTTGCCGGTGGTTTAAGCAGAAGTTTATTTAACGCTTCCTCTTACATACTGGTAGCGTTCATATTTTTTGCGGCCTATTTTCCAGTCGCCTTTGTAATTTGGACCCGATACAACGGAGCTGCGTACAAATTTTACTTTGCTCATGTCAACGCCGCGCTCTTCGAGATTTTTCCTGATGAGGTTCTCAAAATTTTTACCGCGGATGGCCGCCAGTTTTTTGTTTCCGCCCCTGCCACGCGTAGGCACCTTGCTTGCGCTCGACCGGATGAATACTGTAACGGAGGCCCTCGTCTGACTCGCTTTGGTGATGTAATCGATAAACATGATCCAGCGTTGTTCTTTTTCATTTACAACTTTACGGCCGTATTTATAGTTAAAGGTGTACTGACTGCCGGGTTCTACATACCTTGCTTTGCGGATGCGTTCGGCGCGTTCCTTTTCCTCCGGACTTTCATAGAATAACACAAGCGTCTGGCTGATCCTTTTCCCTGCGCCGATCACGCCGGTGGCAAAGGTGTTTTTCTCGGAAACATGGCCATCTTTGGTAGCAATGAGTTCGTATTTTGTTTCAGGGCTCAGTTCAATGTTTTTTAACTGACCTGTTTTGTCTGTTATTAGTTCCTGTTTTTCACCGTCGGCATCACTCAGGATCACACTCACGTCGGGCACCGGTTTTTTGTTGCGTGAATTTTTCACAATCACATCCAGCAACAGTTCCTTGGAAACTGATTTCTCGGGCTTGCCTTCGGTGTAAACCATCTGACTGATGATGCGTGCGGTTTTCAGACCAATGGTACTGACCTCGGCCGGTTGCGATCGTTTTCCGTTTACTTCACTATAAACTTTGTATTTTTTTTCCGGCTGAAGAATGATGTTGTTGACGTTGCCATTCGCGTCTGGCTCATAAAACTGGGCGCTGCCACCTTCCTCTTCCACAATCAGTCTTGAGCCTGGTACCGGTTTTTTGTTCCGGGCATTGTCGAGCACCACCGCGTTCATGGTGATACCGGTTTTTTTAACCCTTAATTTGCCGCCAAGTTTAACGGCTTCCAGACTTACCTCGCGTTTGATCTCCTGGTAAGCCACATCGCTGCTTACAAAAACATCTTCGTTGTAAAACTCTTCGCCGTTATCTGTCTGGTAAGAAAAGTTATACTCCCTGCCCGGAGGCAGAATGGTTGAGAAGGTGCCGTTCACAGAGCGCGGGCGGTAAGTGCCAATGAGTTCGTTGCTTTCTTTATCTGTAACAATGATCTGGATATCCGGCGGCAGTTTTTCTCCTTCGGCAGCGAGCAACTGTCCTTTAAATAACGCGAGAAAGTTTTCTTTTTTCTCTTCGATGGTGATTTTATAAATGTCTTTTTCGCCGTAACCACCGGCTTTGGCCGATGAAAAATAACCGCGTTGTCCGTCGGGAGAGGTCACATAAAAAACGTCGTCGTCGGTAGTATTGATGGGATATCCGATATTGGTCACATTGGCAAACCTGTTTTCATCGTTGAGCGTGGCATACATGATATCGTAACCGCCCATGGACTTTGGACCATTGGACGCGAAAAAAAATGTTTTTCCGTCGGGATGAATAAAACCACCGTCCTCATCATAGGGTGTATTAATAAGCGGGCCCATGTTAAAAGCCTTGCTCCATTTGCCGTTGGGAAGTTTGATGCACCTGTAAATGTCTTTTCCGCCTTCTCCCCCGGGTCTTTCCGACGAGAAAAAAAGCAGGTTGCCGTCTGCGCTGAGACAGGCATGTGATTCCTGGTATTCAGAGTTTACATCTGTACCAAACTCTTTCAGTGGCGACCAGTCGTTGCCATCGAAGGTGGTATAATAAATATTGCCATCGCCCTCCGGATTTTTGCCTTCGTCACTCTTAAAAATAATCAGTGTCTGGCCGTCCGGCGAAAGATTGATGGAGGCCTCGTGACCCATTGTATTTACGTAGGTGCTCAGAGGAACGGGTTTTGTCCATTGGTCTTTGTCGTCGCGGTACGAAACAACAATGTCTTCATAATATTTGTCGTCTTCTGTTTTTAATCCCCCTAAGGAGTTGGGTCTGCGGGTGGTGTAGATCAATGTTCTTTCATCCGCACTGAACACCGCTGAATATTCCGGAAACTCGCTGTTGACGCTGTCGCCAAGGTTGGTGATGATCACATTAAGAGGATGCGCCACCATTTCTTTGGCCAGTTTACTGGTATTGATCTCTTTGTTGATGATCTTCTGAAACTCTTTGTCCTCTTCACCCACAAATTTCCTGAAGGTTTCAAACTGCTCGATGGCCTCATCAAATTTATAATTGATGTGCAGGGCCTGGCCGTAATAGAGGTGCGTAATAGGCGCGGCGGCTTTTTCGTTCGGATCGTCGCCTTTGTAATTTTTTGAAACGTTCTTCACCGCTTTTTCAAGGAAATACTCGGCTTTTTCTTTTTCAAGTGGTGATTGCAGATAACAAACTCCCATCATGTAGTTGATGTTGGCCGAGGTGGAATCCATGGCGTAAGCCTGCTCAAAATTTTTCTGTGCCTTGTCTACATTGTTTTCTACCAGCAGGTAAACACCTTCCTGGAAATAATCTGCATAAGTGGGGGTAGTGGTCTGGGCTCCGAGAAGGCCGCAAAATGTGACGAAAATGAGGCAATAAATAATTCTCATGTATGTTGTCTGTTTAGTCTGAAAATAAGGGCTTTAGGGGCAGAAGTGGTGTATTGTAGCAAATTTATAGGTTTAATCCAAAAATAAAAGAGCAGTCGGGGGAAAGTAATCAGCCCTGTAATGTGAACTATTTTTGGGGCCGGCGGCTTCAAAAACCGGTAAGCCCGGCAGGCATAAATTCTGTATCTTTGCGCCCAATTATTAAAATGACAGTTTCAGAAGAGATCAACCGCCGCCGCACCTTTGCCATCATCGCTCACCCCGATGCGGGTAAAACAACCTTAACAGAAAAACTGCTCCTTTTCGGGGGCGCTATTCATACCGCGGGCGCTGTAAAATCGAACAAGATCAAAAAATCTACCACCTCCGATTTTATGGAGATCGAAAAGCAGCGCGGAATCTCCGTTTCTACTTCCGTAATGGCCTTTGATTACCGGGATTATAAAGTGAACATTCTTGATACCCCCGGCCACGAAGATTTTGCCGAAGATACCTACCGGACGTTAAGCGCGGTAGACAGTGTGATCATGGTGATTGACTGCGTAAAAGGCGTGGAACCTCAGACCAGGAAACTGCTCGAAGTTTGCCGCATGCGCAACACACCCGTAATTGTTTTTATCAATAAACTTGACCGCGAAGGCCAAAGTCCGTTTGACCTCCTGGATGAAATTGAAAAAGAACTCAAAATCAGGGTAAGACCTATGACCTGGCCGATTGGTATTGGTAAATCATTTAAAGGCGTTTACAATCTTACCGAGAATTCACTGAACCTTTTTCAGGGCGACAGTAAAACCACCGTTGAAGATATACTCACCATTACTGACATCCAGGACAAACGCATTGACGAAAGAATTGGTGGTGATTTTTCAGAACAGCTGCGCGCGGACGTTGATCTTATTGACGGCGTTTACGACGAACTGGATGTAAAAAAATACCTGGATGGCGAGATCAGTCCCGTTTTTTTTGGCAGTGCCGTGAACAATTTTGGAATCAAAGAATTGCTCGATTGTTTTGTTGAGATAGCGCCATCGCCCAAGGACAGGGAAACCGACAAAGGAATTGTGAAGCCGGAAGATCCCAAGTTCAGCGGCTTTATTTTTAAGATCCACGCCAACCTTGATCCTAAGCACCGCGACCGCATTGCGTTCCTGAGGATCTGTTCCGGTAAATTTGAACGGAATAAATATTATCTGAATGTGCGTGAAAAAAAACAATTGCGTTTCAGTAACCCTACCGCTTTTATGGCGCAGCAGAAATCTGTGATCGATGAAGCTTTCCCGGGAGATGTGATTGGTTTGTACGATGCCGGCAACTTTAAGATCGGAGACTCCCTCACCGAAGGAGCAGAAATTCATTTTAAGGGTATTCCAAGCTTTTCGCCGGAGTTGTTCAGGTACGTGACCAACATGGATCCTATGAAAACCAAACAACTTCAGAAAGGACTTGAACAGCTCACTGATGAGGGTGTGGCCCAGCTCTTCACCAAAAAAGTGGATGGCCGAAAGGTGATTGGTACGGTAGGCGCGCTTCAGTTTGAAGTGATCCAGCACCGTTTAAAATCTGAGTACAATGCCAGTGCCAATTTTGATCAGATCAATCTTTACAAGGCGCTCTGGATCAGTTGCGACGATAAAAAGAAAATGGACGCCTTTATGCAGGACAGAAACGCGCACATTGCGTTTGACAAAGAGGAGCGTCCTGTTTTTCTGGCTGAGAGTCCCTGGGTATTACAGATGGCCCAGGAAAAATTTCCGGATATCAAGTTTCACCTGAAGAGCGAATTTTAAGCCCCCCTGGCGACGTTCGCGTTGAAGTCTTATTCAGCTTTCTTCCCAACGCGGTAAGCCCCTGTAAGACTCAGTGGCGGAATGTTACCGCCTTTCCAAAAAGCTGCTTCGATGCTCAGCGGAAAATTTTTAAAAGGCAAAGCATAACCTATACCCGCCGAATAGATGAGTGCGGCTTTTCGCTGATTGATGCCTGAACCTCCACCAGCACCAGCTGACGCAACAAGGTAAACTGGTATTCGTTGCGATCCCCCGAGCGTGGCTTCAAAAAGTCCTTCAGCGTACGCACCTTTATTATGCGTACAGGCCCAGAATGTAGAACCCATCAGGCGCAGTTCCCTGTAACGGAACGCAGTAAAACGGGCGCCGATATTTCCAAAACCATTAACCCCAAAATACGCTTTTGTAACCAGGTCCCACCCGAAACGCGCTTCGTGATCAGCGTTGAGCATTTTACCGAAAGAAACAAAAACAGTTCTGTACGAAAAGCGTTTTGAAAGCGCCTCTATTGCCTGGTATTTTACGCCAAAATAAAAATCTGAACCTGTGTAAGCCAATCCCAGCTGTGCCCCATAAAGTGCCCCACCTAAAGTAGGAACGCCGCCGCCACCACCCAAACCAATTACAGGCGCGGGAATCAGGTGAAACCGACCGAGTTTAAAATCAGGGCCGCCAGAAAAAAGAGATTGCATGTACCCACCACTTACGTTTACCAGCGCGTGGATCATGGCCTCGCCCGCTAAAACGGAACCGTATTCCCAGCGTGCGCCGGCGCCCACAAAAGCCAGATTTTTCTCATTAAACTTTCCAGCTCCAGACTCGCCATAAGCAGCGCTCCACGAAAAATTAATTTTACCAAGGGAGTCGCGCGAAGGACCTGTTCTTAATCTCCAGTTAAGTCCTGCAATCGGCGAAAAACCCAGGATCTGGCCCCCCGAGACATACCCATAATTAAGCCCGGCACGGAAAGCAAGTCCGCTTTTAAACAGGTACTGCGCAAATACATTTCCATGGACCATCCAGCCATCCTGATCGGGAGCCGCGGCCCCTCCGCCAGCGAGCAGCGCCAGATTCAGCCCCGGCTGAAATTTTTTATCAGGGCGCGAGATCAAATCGGTAAAATAACCAAAAGCAAAATAACCCCCTCTTTTACCGGTACTGGCGCCAATGAAGCGCAGACCATGATCTGCTTTTAATTTGTTGGTGTGAAAAAACTGATCAGACACATCAAAAGAACTGAATCCGATATCAAGGTTGTTTTTTTCAGGAACATAAAAACCACTCAGGGCCATGCGGTGCGACTGTGCAACCAACGAAGCACAGCAACACAACAATAAAAAAAGAAAAGTAAAAACGACTTTCAATTCAATGGGTTCAAGGGCCGCAAAGATAGGCAAGCTCTGTCGCCCGTCAAAATTACGGGAGCAAGATGGAAGACCTGATTAAAATAGCCCCGCTATTGGCCTTTTTTAACCGATAATCAGATCTCTTTTACGCTTTCAGCCGCCTTTTTTCGGAAAAAAGCCTTAATTTATTGGTAGCTTTGCCCCTCGCAAATGAAAACCAAAACACTGAAAAAAAACAAGGTCAATGTAGTGACCCTTGGCTGCAGCAAAAATCTTGTTGACAGTGAAGTCCTGATGGGCCAGCTCAAAGCCAATAAATTTGATGTTGAACACGAGGGAACGGGTGACGATCACCAGATCGTGATCATCAATACCTGTGGTTTTGTTGACAATGCCAAACAGGAAAGTATTGACACCATTCTGCGTTACGCGGAAGCCAAAAAAGAAGGCGCGGTCGAAAAACTATATGTGACGGGCTGTTTGAGCGAACGTTATAAAAAAGATCTTGAGAAAGAGATCCCCGAAGTGGATGCTTATTTTGGAACGCGTGAACTCCCGAAAATATTAAAAACACTGAAAGCTGATTACAAACACGAACTTGTTGGCGAACGTTTGCTCACAACGCCCCAGCACTACGCGTATTTTAAAATCAGCGAAGGCTGCGACAGGCCTTGTAGTTTCTGCGCCATACCTTTAATGCGCGGTAATCACATCAGCGTGCCCGTTGACGAGCTGGTTAAAAGAGCGTCAACGCTCGCCGCCAAAGGCACACGCGAACTGCTGATGATTGCCCAGGATCTCACGTATTACGGACTTGATATTTATAAAAAAAGAAACCTTGCTGAACTCATAGCCAAGGTGAGTGAGGTTGACGGTATTGACTGGATCAGGCTGCATTACGCGTTTCCGAGCGGTTTCCCGATGGAAGTGCTGGATGTGATGAATGCCAGACCTAACGTGTGCAAATACCTTGACATGCCTTTGCAGCACATCAGCGACAACATGCTCACAAGTATGCGCCGTGGCATCAGCAAACAAAAAACAATTGATCTTGTCAATAAAATACGTGATAAGGTTCCGGGCATTGCCATCCGCACCACACTCATTGCCGGTTATCCCGGTGAAACCGAAAAAGATCACGAAGAAATGCTGAAATGGGTAGAGGAAAGCAGATTTGAACGGCTTGGCATTTTTACTTATTCGCACGAAGAAAACACACATGCGCATTCACTTGTGGATGATGTGCCTGAAAAAACAAAACGCAAGCGCGCTGATGCGGTGATGGCGCTTCAGCAGGAGATCTCTTACCAGCTCAACCAGAAAAAGATAGGTCAGGACTTTAAGGTGCTCGTTGACCGGAAAGAAGGTGAATATTATGTGGGAAGAACTGAATTCGACAGCCCGGATGTTGACAACGAAGTGCTGATCAAAGCCGATAACGACAATTATCTCAGGATTGGTGATTTTGTGAATGTACAGGTAACCGATGCCAGCGATTTTGACCTTTACGCGAGGTTAAAATAGCCAAAACTGTTTAATATCAGTTTGAATGCGCCCCCTTATTTGATATCTTTGTTTGTACCGCATGATCCATAAAAAAATATTACGGGCACATTCCATGGCGATGTGGAGTTAACAGAAAAATCCCTGGTAATTCAATCTTTATTTTCAATTAAAAACATTTCAGATGGCAAAAGAAGTAAAAAACGTAGAATACGGTTTAGAAAAAATATTTGAAGGCGCGCAGGATTTCCTTCCCCTTCTCGGAACAGATTATGTGGAGTTTTATGTAGGCAATGCCAAACAGGCTGCGCATTATTACAAAACAGCTTTCGGTTACCAGTCATACGCTTACGCGGGTCTGGAAACCGGGCTTAAGGACCGCACTTCGTACGTTTTAAAACAGGACAAGATCAGACTTGTACTCACAACAGCCTTAAGAAGCGATTCGCCTATCGGCGAACACGTAAAAAAACACGGGGATGGTGTAAAAGTAATAGCGTTGTGGGTTGAAGATGCCCGCAAGGCATTTGAAGAAACCACAAAACGTGGTGCCAAACCTTTTATGGAGCCAACCGTTGAGAAAGATGAGCATGGTGAAGTGGTGCGTTCAGGTATTTACACGTACGGAGAAACTGTTCACATGTTTGTTGAACGCAAAAATTACAAAGGCAGTTTTTTACCCGGATTTGTTGAATGGAAAAGCGATTACAATCCGGCCCCGGTTGGCCTTAAATACATTGACCACATGGTGGGCAACGTAGGCTGGAACCAGATGAACGCTACCGTAAAATGGTATGAAGAGGTAATGGGTTTTGTGAACTTTTTAAGTTTCGACGACAAACAGATCACCACCGAATATTCGGCGCTCATGAGCAAAGTGATGAGCAACGGCAACGGCCGGATCAAGTTCCCTATTAACGAGCCTGCAGAAGGCAAGAAAAAATCCCAGATCGAAGAATACATTGATTTTTATGAAGGAGCCGGCGTTCAGCACCTGGCGCTAGCCACCGACGATATCATTAAAACTGTGGCGGAGTTAAAAGCCCGCGGCGTGGAATTTTTACCGCCACCACCCCAGGCTTATTACGATGACATTCCAAAACGACTGGGAGTTCACCGTGATATGATGAAAGAAGACATTAAAGAACTTCAGAGATTGTCTATCCTGGTTGACGCTGATGAAGAAGGTTATTTATTACAGATCTTCACCAAGCCGGTGGAAGACCGTCCGACATTGTTTTACGAGATCATTCAGCGCATGGGCGCCAAAGGTTTTGGAGCAGGTAATTTTAAAGCGCTTTTCGAATCTATTGAAAGAGAACAGGCTTTGAGAGGCACCCTCTGACCTTAATTTTTTATTTATTAAAGCGGAGG
>CAZFCR010000022.1:0-16980 GCA_964517305.1 uncultured Akkermansia sp. | reverse complement strand
TGTGTCAAAACTACTTTCGGTGAATACCCGCGGATCGCACGAACTGAGCATGTCTTATCAGTTCTGCAACATCAAAAAAAGCAGAAGGAAAAAAAATATCCTAATCAGTTGTCCGAAATTTTAAAAAAGCTGATCATTCGCGCATAAAAAATTCAGGTTAACCCCTTTCCATAATTTTACAATCTGCGTTCAAATCTTACATTCTAAGAGATTTAACATGCAAGTTGTGCGATGTTGAATGATATTTGCCGAACTTTCAAATAAGCACCTAAGGCCATGGCTGATAAAACTAAAATTTTAGTAGTAGTAGCAGACGATGACGCAGACGACCAGGAGCTCATTAAAAAAGGCTTAGCGGGTTTCAGACTCGAGGTTGAAATGAACTCTGTGTACAATGGCTTACAACTGCTTGACTATTTACTTAAAAGAGACGCGTACAAAAATATTCCGGGCTCTCCCGATCTGATCCTGCTTGATCTTAATATGCCACTCATGGATGGATTTTCTGTTCTGAAAGAGATCCGGAAACATGACTCACTTAAAAACATCCCGCTTTATGTGATCAGTACCAGTCAGAGTGCTTACGACAAGGAAAAGGCTCTGAGTCTGGGAGCAACCGGGTTTTATCCCAAAGGCTGGGGACCCAACGATATCCTGCACATCATGGAAGCCATCTGCCAGCAGTCTTTTCCACAGGCTACTTAGCCTTAAAAACCGGGCTGTAACGGGGTCGCAGGGCCGTTTCATCTAATAAACCGGGCGGTGTGACTTACTTTTTTGTAAATTTATTAAAGAGTAAATGTCGCGTTCAGATGAACCCCGAATATGAAATATTCTCAATCCTGACCTGTAACGATTGTGGTCACAAGGAAAAGTTTAAGATGCCCCTGTATGCGAAACGAACTTTTTTCCAGTGTTCGCAATGCAAAGCTGTTTTACAGACAAAAAAAGATGAGTGCTGCATCTATTGCAGCTACGGTAATTTCCCTTGTCCCGACGCACAGGCCGCCAGAAAAATAAGACTGAATTAGCCTGTGGAAAAAAATCTCCATTTGGAATATTAGCTTTTATAAGGACGTGTTTTTCATTGTTGAACCGTGGCATTTTTTTTGAAAAGAGTATCAGAAACGCATTATGAAAAACAGTTTCTTCGCAGCCATCCTGTTTGTGGTTTTTGCTTCTGGTACAGAAGTCAGAGCACAAAACACCAACAACCCGTCTTCTGAACTCGTAAAAAAATCTGAATACAAAAACGCAGTCGGTATTAGAGCAGGCCGCACTTCGGGTGTCACCTTCAAACATTTTATGAATTCAGGGAACGCATTTGAGATGATACTTGGCATCTGGCCCAATGCACTGGGTTTAACAGCGCTTTACGAAAAACATGCGCCCACCGGCGTTGAAGGACTTAAATTTTATTATGGCGGCGGGGGTCATTTTACAGCGGAAACCGGTAACTATTATTACAGAACCTATAACAACCGCAACAGGAGTTATGAGTATCGTTATGGACGCGACGGCATAGGAATCGGAATCGACGGTGTGGTGGGCGTGGATTATAAGATTGGCGTGGTACCACTGGCGCTGAGTCTCGACCTTAAACCTTTTATCGAAGTCAGCAATTACGGGGATGTTTATACTGCACTTGACGCCGGCATAGGCATCAAACTTGCATTTTAAAAAGATGCGTATATTCGAGAAAATAATTGCGGCCATTACAGTGGCACTTTTTGCAATAGTATCGTAATGACCGATCACAAAAAAGATAAACGGATGCCGGGTTTTAAGGGCCTGGTCTTATTCCTGTTTTTTTTAATGGCCGCAGGTGCCTGCACCAACGAAACCGAAATGGCTGCCCTTCAGGCCGCCGAAGACGCCAACAACAGCCGTGATTCCATAGAAGATTATTTTGTTGAGACCATGAACGAGATCAACAATAATCTGGATATGATCAGGCAGAAACAAGGCATTATTTCGTTTAATAATGGTGAGCAGATCTCCAAAAAAGAATCCATTCTTACCAACATATCACTCATCAACTCCCTGATAGAAGACAACCGCAATAAGATTGAAGAACTGACCATCCAAACACGGCGACTTGGGAAAGACAAAAATGCGCTTTCACGGATTGTGGCGCAGACACGCAACAGAATTCAAAAACAGGAAGAGGAAATTGCAGGTTTAAAACAGCAGCTCGAACAGGAGTCTTATAAAGTGGCCGATCTGAACCGGCGCATAGAAGAAATGCAACTGAACAATGAACTGCTGATGTCGGAACGCAGCACGCTGGCCGAAGGAAACCTGAGACTGGACAAAGATCTGAACAAAGCCTATTTTGCCTACGGCACTTCTGAAGAATTACAGCAGAAACAACTGGTGGAGAAAAAAGGCGGATTTTTAGGCGTGGGTAAACGCGAGGCCCTTGCCAATGCATTTTACAAGAACAAATCTTATTTTACCGAACTCGATATGCGGGAAGTGAACAACATTCCCATTCATGGTAAAAAACCAAAACTGCTGACCAATCACCCTGAAAATTCTTACGAGTGGAAAACCAATCCGGAGAATGAAGCTTACGTACAGCTGATGATCACGGATGCGGAAGCTTTCTGGAGCAACTCCAAATTCCTGATCGTTGAAGTAAAAAATTAAAAACTTATCGCTGGCGTTTGCTGCGGCTCTTGGCAATGGCGCGGCGCTGTTTTTCCTGGCGACGTTTACCACCCAGCTGCACCTTTTTGTTCTTGGCTTTCTTTTCGTGAAAAGCGCCGGTCGGGGTTTCTATCTTCCTGATCTTTTTCAGACTTTTATCGCGCTTCACCGGCATTTCATCCTTTGTGAGGATCTCAGAAATCTCTACTTCCTCAGGAAGGTCGAGAAGTTCAACCTTTTTGTTCATGAGTTCTTCGATGGCGGTGAGATAAACCTCCTCTTTCGGAACGATCAGCGAAAGCGCTTCGCCGGTTTTATCCGCGCGGCCGGTACGACCAATCCTGTGGATGTAAACACCCGGATCAGCGGGCAGATCAAAATTGATCACATGGCTAACGTCTTTTAAATCGAGGCCCCGCGCAATGACATCGGTGGCGATCAGAAAACGGATGCTGCCTTCCTGGAATTTTTTAACCGCTTCAAAACGGTTGGGTTGTGATTTATTGGAATGGATGATGCCGGTGATCCCCGCAAAATCTTCCAGTTCAAGCTCCAGATCATTGGCAACAGACTTATTGCGAACAAAGATCAAAACACGCGTCATGTTTTTATCGTGTTCCATGAGCCACTTCAGCAGGTTAACCTTCGTAAAAAAATTGGGAACGAGGTAGGCCTGCTGTATGATCTTTTCGAGCGGCGTACCGCGGGTGATGAGTTCAATGTATTCAGGATCATTAAAAAACTGGTTGATCATGGATTCCACTTCTTCGTTGAGCGTAGCGGAAAAAAGTAAATTCTGACGGCGTGGCGGGAGAATGTCGAGGATCTGAAGCAATTGCGGCCTGAAACCCAGATTCAGCATCTCGTCCACTTCATCAATCACCAGCTTTTTAATGGCGCTGAACTGCACCGAGCGGCTGTGTGTAAGGTCGATGAGGCGCCCCGGTGTGGCCACAAGAATATCCACGCCATCGTATACCTTTTGTTTTTGTGTATTGATGTTAGATGCGCCGTAAATGCCCACGGTTCGCACATTCATGTATGAAGTCAGTTTATTGATCTCGCCCACCACCTGCACCACCAGCTCGCGGGTTGGCACCAGGATCAGTACACGGGGATGGCGCTGTTCTGAAAAAGTAAGCTGCCGAAGGATCGGTAATAAATAGGCATAGGTTTTACCGGTACCTGTCTGCGCTATTCCTACCGCATCGCGACCCGACATGATGATGGGATATGATTTAACCTGAATGGGGGTTGCGCTTGAATAACCAAGATCGTTTAAAGCATTCAGAAGGGGTTTGCTCAGGTTCAGGGCTGTAAACGAATTCATAGTGTGTTGTATTTTACGCGAAGATACTCAAATACATTTTAAAGCAGGTATCATAACAAACAGGCGTTAAAATTTGATAATCCGATCAAAAACAGAGCCGATTTTTATACAGGCGGCAAAGGCTCTATGCCTAAATGAGTATCTTCAAAACTTTAATTTGAAAAAATATGGTGAGAAGGATCCTTTCGTCCGCTCTTTTATTATTGTCCTGCCTGACTTACGGCCAGGAACACGGGTCGCTGAATTCAGCGGGTATTCTTGAAGGCATAAAAAAACTGAACGTTACCGCCAGTGTATTGTATGTTGCCGCGCATCCCGACGATGAGAATACCAGGCTACTGGCCTACCTGGCCAATGAAAAAAAATTCAGAACGGCGTATCTTTCACTGACGCGGGGCGACGGAGGTCAGAATCTGATTGGTAAAGAACAGGGCGAAGCTCTGGGGTTGATCCGCACCCAGGAATTGCTTGCTGCCCGCCGGAAAGACGGCGCTGAACAATATTTTACCAGGGCCAATGACTTTGGTTTTTCAAAAAATCCTGAAGAAACCTTTCAATTCTGGAACAAGGACAGTATTCTCGCAGACGTGGTGCTCTGCATCCGCAAATTTAAACCCGATGTGATCATCTGTCGGTTTCCAACCACCGGAGAGGGCGGTCACGGTCACCACACAGCCTCTGCCATCCTTGCGCTCGCCGCTTTTGACGCCGCAGCCGACCCCTTAAAATTTCCGGAGCAACTTAAACATTACAGCACCTGGCAGGCCCGGCGTATTTTCTGGAACACCTACAACTTTGGCAGCAACAACACGACTTCAGCCGATCAGTTGCAACTGGATGTGGGCATCTACAATCCTCTTCTTGGCAAAAGCTATGGCGAACTGGCCGCAGAAAGCCGGTCGATGCACAAAAGCCAGGGTTTTGGATCGGCCCGGCAGAGAGGTCCGGTGAAAGAATATTTTAAATTTCTGAAAGGTGACAGCGTGAAGCAGGATCTTTTTGAAAACATTCAAACCGGTTGGAGCCGATTTAAAAAAGGAGAGATGATCACTTCGATGATCGATTATTGTATCAAAAATTTTGATCCCTCGCTCCCGCAAAAAAGTCTGCCGCAGCTTTTAAATATTTACACCGCCCTTCAAAAAATGGAGATGGGTAACGACCCGGGACAAACCTGGAAAACACATCAGTTAAAAGTCTGCGAAAAACTCATTCTTGCCTGTGCCGGTGTCTGGGCTGAAGCCACGGCTGCAGACCATTCCGGCGTGCAGGGTGAAAAAACGGTGCTAACGGCGCAGATCATTAGCCGCAATGGCAGTCCCGTAAAATTACGCAGCCTGCAATTTGCCGGCGATGGCGATACTGTTGTGAACACCGAATTAAAAAACAATGAATTGCTGGCCTTTAAACACAGTACACAAATCCGCTCTGATGTTACTTCCAACCCCTACTGGCTTGACAAAAAACATGGGCAGGGGCGTTACCAGGTGAACGATTTAATGCTGCGGGGAAAAGCAGAAAATGACGCCGCGCTGAGCGTTAAGTTTATACTGGACATTGGCGGGCTTGAGATGACGGTTCACAGACCGGTGGTCTACAAATCAGTTGATCCGGTTAAAGGAGAAGTATACAGACCCTTTGAAGTGTTACCGCCTGTAAATGTTGGTTTCAGCGAACGCTCGTATATTTTTAACGGCGCCGAAACAAAAACCCTGGTGATAAAAATAACAGCCAATGCAGCCGGCATTGAGGGTGTGTTAAGGGTCAAGGCCGGCAAGGGCTGGAAAACAGAAATTCAGGATGCACAAATAAAAACAACGGCGCGTGGAGAGGAAAAACTGGTGATTGTAAAAGTTACGCCGGGTGAAAACAGCAGCCAGCTGGAAGCCGCAGTTGAAATCAACGGAAAAATCTACAATCAGGACATTCAGCGCATCAGTTATGATCACATTCCTTACCAGCTGATCCTGAAAGATGCCATGGTGCCGGCGATACGGACAGAAGTAAAAACAGAGGGTGAACAGATCGCTTACATTCCCGGCGCTGGCGACGATGTGGCTGCCTGTCTTGAACAAATAGGATACAAGGTGACACTGCTCAGCGACGAAATGATTGCTACTTCTGATCTGAGCAAGTACAGCGCCATTGTAACCGGTGTGAGGGCTTATAACACCAACGAACGTTTGCAACTGCACCATGCCAAACTCATGCGTTATGTAAAAAATGGCGGGAACCTGGTTGTTCAGTACAACACCAATAGCCGTGTGGGGCCGCTCCAGGCAAAAACGGGCCCCTACCCTTTTACTATTTCACGCGAAAGGGTGACCGACGAAAAAGCAAACATCACATTTAATCTTCCGCAACACGCGGCCCTTAATCATCCCAATAAAATTACAGCGGCAGACCTTGAGGGATGGGTGCAGGAGCGCGGTATTTATTTTGCCACCGAAACCGCTCCTCAGTATGAACAGGTCTTGACCATGAATGATCCGGGAGAAAAACCACACAAGGGCAGTTTGATCATTACCGCCTATGGTAAAGGTAATTTTGTATACACGGGTCTCGCATTTTTCAGACAGTTGCCCGCGGCCGTGCCGGGCGCCTACCGCCTATTTGCCAACCTGCTGAGTCTGCCGCAGAATAAAACCGCCACAGATGAAGCAAAATAAAGAAAGACCTTTATTTAAACGCTGGAGCACTGTTTACGCGGTGGTGATAGGTTTTCTTGTGATCACCATTGTTTTGTTGTACCTCTTTACCATTCACTACGCATGAGTGCCATAGACTGGGCTGTATTGTGCATCACACTTCTGTTTATCATTCTTTACGGAATGTGGAAAAGTCGCGGCACACGTACCATGGATGGCTACCTGCTGGCGGATAAAAAATTACCCTGGTACCACGTTGGCCTTTCGGTGATGGCCACGCAGGCAAGCGCCATTACATTTTTATCAGCGCCGGGTCAGGGTTACAGCGACGGACTTCGGTTTGTTCAGTTTTATTTTGGATTGCCGCTGGCCATGGTGATCCTTTGCACGAGCTTTATTCCCATTTTCCACAAACTGAATGTTTACACGGCCTACGAATACCTTGAGAAACGTTTTGATAACCGGACAAGAAGCCTTACCGCATTCCTGTTTTTATTCCAGCGCGGACTTTCAACAGGCATTACCATTTACGCGCCGGCCATTATCCTGAGCACCATTCTGGAGGTAGACATACTTTATACCATTATTTTTAATGGCCTGCTTGTTATTACTTACACTGTGTATGGAGGCACCAAAGCCGTATCGTACACACAGATGCTGCAAATGAGCATCATTTTCGGGGGATTGATCCTGGCTGCTTTTTTAGTTGTTTATCTTTTACCTGACGGCGTTACATTTAACGATGCCCTTCACATTGCCGGTAAAATGGACAAACTCAACGCCATTGATCTTGAGTTTGATCTGAGCCAGCGCTACAATGTGTGGTCGGGACTGATTGGTGGTTTTTTTCTCCAACTCTCTTACTTCGGAACCGACCAGAGCCAGGTTGGCAGGTATCTCACAGGCAGCTCAGTGACGCAGAGCCGGCTCGGCCTCATCATGAATGGTCTTGTAAAAATCCCAATGCAGTTTTTTATTCTTCTCATCGGCACACTGGTTTTTACATTTTACCAGTTTCATCAGCCTCCTGTTTTTTTTAATACCACTGAAATCAGTCGCCTGGAGAACAGCCGTTACGCTGAAGAATACAAACAGCTGGAGCAGGCCCATGACAAAGTATTTGACGCGAAGGAACAAGAAGTGAAGACCCTTGTTGAGGCCCTTCACCAGAACAATCAGGCTGCAATTGATGCCTCTTCAGCAAAAATAAAACAAATAGAACAACAGAACATTGAAGTCAGGAAACAGGTAGCCTCACTTATGAAAAAAAACAATGTGATGGCCGATACCAACGACACCAACTATGTTTTTCTGGGATTTGTGCGGCAACACATGCCTGTTGGCGTGGTGGGGCTTCTGATGGCCATCATCTTTCTTGCTGCTATGGGATCTACGTCCAGCGGGCTTAATTCACTTGCTTCAACGACCATTGTTGATTTTTATAAACGGATCTTTAAAAAGGATTCGGCAGACGAAACATACGTAAAGGCTTCGCGCTGGTGCACACTCGCGTGGGGAATTTTTTGTATTGTGGTGGCCATTTTTGCCAGCAGGTTGGGCAACCTCATCGAGGCTGTGAACATACTCGGTTCATTGTTTTACGGAACCATTCTGGGTATTTTTCTTGTTGCCTTTTTTATGAAAAACATTGGCGGCAAAGCCGTTTTTTATGCGGCCCTTGGGGCGGAAAGTTTTGTTGTCTTTGCCTGGCTTACCGATCTCACCGCCTTTTTATGGCTCAACCTCATTGGCAGCGCACTGGTAATGGGATTCGCGTACCTGTTCGAGATGATGCTCCGAAAAAAACAAACCGTTTAAGAAGAGCGCACCGCTTTGATAAAATCAGTCACGAGGTAAGAGATCAGTTTTCCTGTTTTGTTATCGGCCTTGATGTGCGAGAGAACCGGCGCGGCCTCTGCAATGTGAAGGTAAACAGGTAAAAGGTTTGACGCGCAATAATGGATGAACTGACGCGCCTGAAGCGGCGAAATGCCACTGCTGGTTTTTGCACTTGCCGGAACATTGGTAATGGCATCCAGATCAATCTCAATGCCACAGGGATGATCATTTACAAATCCCACACAGTCTCCAACTGCTTTCAGAAAATCTTTTTCAGCCCGCACAAATACCGATTCGTAGGTATTAAAAAACAGGTCTTCAGGGTGTTGCCTGAAAGCGCTCAAGCTGGCCTGGTTGTTATATTGTTCGTGCATGGCAAACACGGCGTACCTGCCAAGATAACCTTCATTGTACGCGTAACTAAAACCATTGCCGCTGTGTCTTCCTTCGGCCGCGCGAAAATCAAGATGCGGGTCGCAGTTAATGGCCGCTACCTTCCGACCCAGCGCCAAAGCACTGCCTTTTAAGTTGCCGTATGAATTGTTGTGTCCGCCGCCAATGAGGATCGGAATTTTATTCATGCCAACAATTTCCTTCACTACCTCAGACACACGTTCATCAACCTTTGATACCAGCGCACGCAATTGAAACATCTGATCTTTATCTGAGGGATCCAACGCAGCGGCCTGTTCCATGAGGTCATCCAGCTGTATTTCTCCGAGCACACACATCGTTTCCGGATCCATGAAACCGTTGGTTTGTTGATTCAAAAAACTGTCCACCGCCGGTTTAAATGCAGTGGCAGCGCCGGGTCGCCCATGATTGGCCCTTACGCCGATATCTTCAGGAATGCCGATGATCACAAATTTTACATTACTGGTGCGCAGTGCCGTTTGCCAGTCGCCCTCCGGCGTAAAAATTTTCTCTCCCAACTTTTCTTCGCCGCTCCTGATGCGTGTATGCGAAAGAATGTCCTGTTTTGTATAAACCTTAAGCGTATTCACGGCTGCGAAATAAAAAAATTATCCGGCATCAGCCCAGTTTTTCAGAAAAAAATTTCCAGACCGGGTCATCCCCTTCCGGCAAAGACCTCAACTGTACAAGTTCCTGTTTGATGGGATGCACAAATTCGAGCTCATAACTGTGCAGGTGAATAAATCCGCCGGGATTGCTCCGCGCAAAGCCGTATTTAAGATCGCCTTTAATGGGTGAACCGATGGCCGAAAGCTGGCAACGGATCTGATGGTGGCGACCTGTGAGCAGCCTGATCTTTAAAAGGTGGTAATTGTCGGAAGACAAAAGCACTTCGTATTCCAGTTCGGCCTTCAGTGCTCCGGGCACTGGTTTGGGATAGGCTTTTGAAGTATTCGTTTTTTCATTCTTTACCAGGTAATGTTCCAGTTTTTCTGAATCCTTTTCAGGTCTGTTCTTAACCACAGCGAGGTAACGTTTGCCAATCTGTTTTTCGCGCAGCAGTTCATTAAAACGAGAAAGGGCCTTGCTCGTTTTTGCAAAGATCACGAGGCCACTCACAGGCCTGTCGAGCCGGTGGATCACACCACAAAACACATTGCCGGGCTTGTGATCGCGCTCTTTGATGTAAGCTTTCACCTTTTCACTCAAAGGCAAATCGCCGGTTTTATCGCCCTGCACAATCTCTGAAGGAAGTTTATTGATCACGATGATGTGGTTGTCTTCGTAAACCACCTGTTTGTCCCACACTGAGCTGGGATGAATCTGAAGGGCCATCTACCTGATACCTGTTTTTGTTGTCCGTTGTTTGATCTTAAAAATGGCGTTGAACCTGTACTCTATGCCCATTGAAGGCGAAAGGGCCGGCGCCTGCGCAATGTGACCAAAATTATCGATCAGAAAATAGGCTTCGCTGCCGGTGACAAAATATTTTTCTTTGGCAGTTTGTGTAATCGATTTGTCGGCGTTGAACCACACGTTCCAGTCGATCCTGGGATTGGACCTGAGATATTGCTGATAATCCTCAAGGTTATCATCCACACAAATACTCAGAAAAGTGAGTTTATTGCCGTATTTTTTCTTGAGCGCAGCTATCTTCGGCATCTCTTTCAAACTGCTTGTGTTTTTAGTTGAGAAAAAATTAAGGTAAATGAAGCGGCCTTTCATTGAACCCAGCGAACCCATTTTTCCATCGCGTGTGCGCGCCGAAAAATCGGGAGCCGGTGACCCTACCTGCATCTTATTAAAAAAAGCCAGCATGGTGGCCGTCATGTGCCTGTGTTCAGTGATGGTTGTTTGTTCGTTGATCTGACCCACCATGTTTTCAACGGCATCGGGATCGAACTCGGCGCTGAAATAAAAATCCCAGAGGTTACTGATCACCACCAGTTCGCGCAGACTATCGTTCTTTAAAAATGGGTCCTGTTTAAGAAAGGCTGACAATTGCCTGTAATCGGACTTTACGCTGATGAGGTGATACAAGGTTTGTCCCTTGTAATGCGATGCCACAGAATGCAGATACCCTTTAAAACAGGTTTTAAAAAACTGCATGTATTCGCTGTGCTGATACAGAATGGGCTTTCCTAAAATGTAACCATTAATGAGATAATTTTCGCCGCGTGACACACTTGCGTTAACAGAGCCGATGGCATATCTGATGTAGTTCTTAAAAAACGGCTGATCGATGCCCGCGTAGCGCTGATCACACAACTTTTGAAGAGAATCGGCCCTTTTAAAAATAGAAGCCCGTGAAATGTAGCGGTTGTCCTCGCTTGTAAAAAGCCGGTTGTATTGTTCCTGAAAATCAAACATCAGCATGTTGAGTTCAGTGCTGTCGGTGCCGATAATTCCAATACTTACGGGCAGCTCAACGTCCCTGTTCAACATTCTAGCCTCATCTGGCTCCGGCAGGGTGATGCCGTAAACAAAATCGGGCTGTACATACAACCTGGCGGTTATATTTTCAACCTGCAGACTAAGTGGCTGAATAAAATCGCTCTGTACCGACAACTCAAAAAAACCATCGGCCGCAATGGTATCAGCAGCCTCCTGTAGTCTTTGACCGGTGATAAAATCCGAAAATGCCGAAACACTGATGACTTTCCCTGCATACCAGGCATGCGCTTTCCCGCGGATGGTCACATTCTGCGAATAAGTCTGCAGAAACAAAAAAAGCGGAAAATATTTAAACAGCGACTTAATACGCATCTGATAATACAGAAATAAAAATTGGTTACTTGTTTTCAACGCTTTCTACGTTGAACATATTGGTGTAGTTAAGGGACAAAGAAAAGAAAGTCCGATCCGACACCGGATAATAATCATCGAAGCCGATTTTTTCCGGACTGTCAAACACCTCTTCAGCAGCCGCGCTGATCCGTACCGTGCTTTTTCCCCCGTCAGCAACCAGTGCCTGCGGAAAAACCAGCCTGCCGCTGCGCAAACAACTGAGTGGACCAGAAAACCCGCCGATGTGAATGGCGTACATATCGCGGAAAGGTTTTGAAACTGTATTAAATTCGCCTTCGAGTTTGTAAAAAATATAACCAGTGTCCCAATCCCAGAACATCTGGTTCGCTACATCCAGGGCTCCCGTCTGCGCCCCGGTTACATTGCGGATACTGTCCACTCCAATCATGAACTCCATGGCAGTATAAGTGCCAGGTGCCAGATCACTGATGGTAAAACTCTCGTTGCCTTCCACGTGCTGAATGAGGTGATAACTCTCAGGTTCAACATATACAGCACCATTTGCGCCGATGAGTTTAATATTTGAAATATAATAATTGAATTTGGTAACCGTAAAACTGTCGAGACTCGAATTGGTGTACCATTTTGTTTCAGGCACCAGGGTTTCTCCGTTGGCAGTTGCTCTGAAAACAAATGTTGCAGATGGTTTCTCCAACGGTTTCAGGGGTTCCTGCACCTCGTTTACCTTTTGTGGATCGAGCGGATCTTTACGGCAGGCAAAAAAAACCAGCGCTAAAAAAAACAAGAGTATGAATGATTTTAATGACATGGCTTAAAGTTAAAAAAAAAATCAGGGAACCGGATCATAACCGTGGCCTCCCCAGGGGTGACAGCGTAAAATGCGTTTGAGGGACAACCATCCCCCCTTAAAAAAACCATATTTGCCAAGGGCCTCAGTGGCATATTCGCTGCAGGAAGGTGTGTACCGGCAGGCGTTAGGTAAAAGTGGCCTTATAGCCGATTGATAAAACCTGACAAAAAGAATAGCGACCTGTTTCATTGTATTTTAACTGAAAGTGTGTGCGGGTGTTTTTCTGATGATGATCTCAGCCACCCGTTTATCGATGATCAAAGTAAGGTCGCTTTCTTTCAGGGAAGTTAAACTGATCCAGCGGAAAGACTGCGCGCCTTCTTTCTTTTCGTAATTGTGCGCCGTGATGCTTACGGGAAAATTGAGCGCCGCCAATGGTTTCACCGCGTAATAAATGCTGATGACCTGACTGTTTGTATCAAAAGAAGAAGCCACATAAAAATCGGTGGTATAAACATGTTCGCCCACTTCCACTTCCAGACCCAGTTCCTCCATAAACTCCCTTGCAAGACAGTCGCGTGTGCCCTCCCCGAACTCGAGTCCCCCGCCGGGAAATTTGGTGATCTTGTTCTTTTTAATGTATTCGTCGGACACAAGCACCGCGTTATCGTGAATCAGCAGGCCGTAAACGCGAACATTAAATCTTTTCACCATCAAGTAAAATTAGAATTTTAAAGCAGAACTGAAAAACAAAAAAACGAAGCCCGAAGCCAAATTGTGTTACATTTGTTAGAGATGAACACAATAAAAGGCATTTGTTTTCCGGTTTTTTTTATGCTGATCCTGTTTTTGTTGTGTTTCAGATTTGTAAGTTTTAACGGGTACATCTCTTCCCAAAAAAAGGCATTGAGGGCGCAACTGATAACAAAGGCCGATGCCCGGGATCTTATCCACCTGAAAATGAAACGTAGCAGCCTTTATCAAAATACCGGCATCCTGGAGTGGAAAGAAAATGGTCGTGAACTTGTGATCGATGGCCTTTACCATGAGGTGATCGCTGTAAAATTCTGCGGTGATCTGGCAGAAGTATGCCTGATAGAGGACAAGGCGGAAAACAGGTTGTTTGCACAATTTTTCAGCATAGAGAAAGATAACGGAAAACACTTCGCCGAACTTTCAGGCGCGCTTCTGAGCCTTGTGTATCTGGACTACGAAAAACCTGTGATCAGGTGCTGGTCACAGCCGTTCTGTCATGCCCTTCTTAGGCCGGGAGACTTGTGCAGTGGCTTTTTGAATACAGCAGGACCACCACCTCGGACCTGATCCCATTCGTCTTTTTTACCCTGATATTTATTAATTTATTCTGACCGAATGAAAAAAAATTTATTTTTTCATGTGGTGATGCTGCCGTTGATGGTGTTTTCGCAAACCATCACGGTGGTTGACCATGTGAGTACCGAACGGCTTCCTGGAGTGCTTATTTATTCGCGGGTGCCACCTCTGCACACAAGTACCAACGCGCGTGGCCAGGCCGATATTTCTATTTTTGCTGGTGCCGACAGCATCCAATTCAGTCTCCTCACCTACCAGACCCGTACTTTTGGTTATTCAGAACTGATCCAGACAAAAAAAATTGAACTCCGTTCGGCCAGTGTGTCGCTTGACGAGATTGTTGTTTCGGCCAATCGCTGGGAAGAACAGGCCTCTGAAAATCCAAACAAAATAGAAAAGCTCACCCGGAGATCAATGATGCTGCAGAATCCACAAACAAGTGCCGACCTGCTTGAAACGAGCGGTTATGTATTTGTGCAGAAAAGCCAGATGGCCGGTGGCTCACCCATTCTGAGAGGATTTGCAAGCAACCGTGTATTGCTGGTGGTTGACGGTGTGCGCATGAACACAGCTATTTTCCGCTCGGGAAATTTACAGAATGTGATCTCTATCGATGCCAACGCGCTTCAAAGCACTGAGGTATTGTTCGGCCCGGGCGCGGTGATGTACGGCAGCGATGCCATTGGCGGTGTGATGGATTTTCACACCCTCTCACCTGTTCTGCGAGACAGTTCAGATAAAAAGAAAATAGCGGCGAATGTTTTTGGAAGATATGGCTCCGCGAATTCGGAGCGCAGTTATCACGCCGACGTTGCCGTGAATGGCCACTCTCTGGCTTTGCTCACGAGCTTCACAAGATCCGATTATGGCGATCTCCGCGCAGGAACTACCGGCAACAGCTCCTTCCTGCGGCCTGTTTATGTGCAGCGCACCGAAGGCAGGGATCAAACAGTCATCAACACCGATCCTTCTCTTCAACGCGGTTCCGCCTTTAGCCAGACCAATTTTATGCAGAAGATCCTTTTTAAACCCTCTTCAAAAACCACTCTGGATTATGGATTTTATTATTCAGAAACTTCTAACGCGCCACGTTATGACCGATTATATCTGGATAACGATAAGGACGGGAATCTTGATTTTGGTGAATGGTATTACGGTCCGCAGAAATGGATGATGAACCGGCTCAGCATGTTACACAAAGCACGCAATGTGATGTTTGATCAATTAAAAATGGCAGCTGCCGTCCAGCACAACGAAGAGAGCCGCCACGACCGTCGTTTCAATAACGCGGTTCGCAGAGACCAGACGGAAAAAGTACAGGCGTATTCAATAAACCTTGACTTTGATAAAAAAATAAGTTCAAAAACGCAGATTTTTTACGGTGCAGAGGCGCTTCTGAATATAGTTCGTTCTTCTGCCCTGCGCAAAAACATTGTAACCGGCGAGCAGTCGCCCACCAATACCAGATATCCTGACAATTCGAGCTGGCAGGCCTACGGCGCTTATCTGAATTTCAGGTACAAACCTGCAAACCGGCTCACTTTAAACGCGGGCGTGCGTTACAGCCATTACCAGATCAGGGCTGATTTCGATACATTGTTTTTTCCATTTCCTTTTGTTACAGCCCGCAACAACAACGGCGCGTTAAACGGCGGCCTGGGACTGGTATGGCAACCCACTGACAGAACCAGGCTTTACACCAATCTTTCAACGGGATTCAGGGCTCCTAACATCGACGACATGGGCAAAGTTTTTGATTCGCAACCGGGAACAGTGGTGGTTCCGAATCCTGCCCTGAAGCCGGAATACGCCTACAACGCCGAAGTCGGGGCTGTAAAAACTTTAGGCAGATTTCTGAAGATTGACGGAGCTGTGTATTACACACTTTTGACCAATGCACTGGCAAGGCGTGATTTTAATTTCAACGGCGCAGACAGTATTGATTACGAGGGCGAAAAAAGCCGCGTGATGGCGATACAAAATGTGAGCAGTGCTTATGTTTACGGATTACAGGCCGGCATCAGCGTGATGCTCGACAAGGGGTTCAGCCTGATCAGCAAAATCAACTATCAGAAAGGCGAAGAACAAAGTGACGACAGTTTAAAGTGGTATCCCAAATCGCATGTACCCCCTTTTTTTGGCAGAACAGAATTAAATTACACGAGAAAAAAACTTGTTTTAAGTTTTTATGCGGTTTACCATGCACGCATGGATTACAATCAGTTATCAATCACCGATCGTGTGGATGATGCGCCTTTCGCGAAATCTGATAACGGCCTGCCTTTTGTGCCCGCCTGGCATACATTTAATTTTAAGTTTATCTGGTATGCTAGCAGTCACCTGATGCTGAGCGGTGGTATTGAAAACATTACTGACCAGCTATACAGGCCTTTTTCGTCGGGCATCAGCGCAGCGGGAAGAAATTACATCATCAGTCTGCGGCTTAAGATATAAGTTATATCCAATAAAAAAGAGAGGCCGGTTAAATACCACCTCTCTCTTTTTGAAAAAACTTATTTATCGGGCCAGTGTGATGTTGCCTTTGTTTTCGTATTTGGTGCCGTCTGTTCCAAGGGCATTTAACACATAAAAATAAACACCATCGGGAGCATCTTTCCCTTTCTGATTCTTTCCATCCCAGGCAATATTTCCTTTTTCCGTAGTAAGTTCATAAATCATGTGACCCCAGCGATCGTAGATGCTGATGTTAAGGCTGGAAATATTTGTTGTTTTTAGAAAAAACACATCGTTAACGCCGTCACCATTTGGTGTAAAGATGTTGGGAATGTTCATTTCGGAAGGACTTTCCACATCAATAAATTTCACAACCGTATCCACACACAAACCTTTGGCCGAATACATGGTCACAGAATAGGTACCCGGCTGGTGATAGGTGATCTTGGGCTGAACAGAGGCCGATAAAGTGGTAAGCGTTGATCCGTTGCCAAAACTCCAGATGGACACCACGCCTGAGTTGCCGGTGCTGGAAGAAGAATTATTGGTGAAGGTTACTTCCATCGGGGCAAAGCCAGTGAGTCTGTCAGGTGCAAAATCTCCTTTCAATGAGCCGTCGATTACCTCCAGAAATCCTTTGCTTTCACAACCACTCATTTCGTTGCGAATCAAAACTTCATAACGACCGGAGGCGTTGGTTGTAAGCGTTCCTGTATTTTGTCCGGACACTGTTGCTCCCGCCACAGTGATCC
>CAZFCR010000021.1:16236-17049 GCA_964517305.1 uncultured Akkermansia sp. | reverse complement strand
GCTACTTCCGCTTTTATTATCTCAGGATTTAGAATTTAACTCCTAAATCCCCTAATTCCTTTGTGGGGAGAATAGGATTTGAACCTATGAACTCCGAAGAGGACAGATTTACAGTCTGTTGCCGTTGGCCACTTGGCTATCTCCCCTACCTCTTTGAAGGCATTATCTTTAAAGAACGGAGCCGAAGAAGGGACTCGAACCCCCGACCAGCTGATTACAAATCAGCTGCTCTACCAGCTGAGCTACTCCGGCTTTTTCTGTTATTTTAAAGAACTACCCCTCAAAAAGGGATTGCAAAGGTAACAATACTTTTCTATCCCACAAAAAAAATGTAAAAATATTAGCTAAATATTTTATGCGCATCGCCATGTTCATTATTTTAAAATCCGGAGTTCCGGTGGCAGGTAATTATTGTTTCTGTTGCCCAGTAATTTGGCCCAGCCAAGTCCTTGATCCTTGTAACACATAAGGCTGAAACCCTTTACCTGGCTGTAGTTCCCGAAGTTTTCCTTTTTAAGGTACGCAACTGCACCAGCGGCGTCAAGGTTCTGTTTTCCGATCGTGTTTGAGAGATAAATGCTCCAGGCCAGTTCCTGTGCCGGAATAAAATCGCGGCCCTTAATCGTACCTGCCGAAATACCTGCTTTTTTAAAATAAAAATGTTTGTCGAAACCGGCCAGAAACTGATCAGCAGCCGCGTTGAGAAGGTGAAAATGGTCGCCCTTTTTTATGATCTGCAGACCGCCTTGCTGAATAAATTCGTTTAACAGGGGCCTTTCGGACGCGGTTGGCGGAGTTCCGCACCTGACGCGG
>CAZFCR010000021.1:8602-16226 GCA_964517305.1 uncultured Akkermansia sp. | reverse complement strand
AAAAAACCTTCACTTTTAACACGGTCAGGATAAAAACGATATCCCAAACCGGTATCTGTGATGTTCCAGGTTTTATCGGGTTTCACAGGCTGGTATACAAAACCAAAGTCCCTGATCAGCCATTGAACAATGTCCTCGTTCTCGGCTTCAGAGTACGAACAGGTGCAATACACCAGGCAGCCCTGGTCTTTAATCGCAGGAACAAGGTCTGCGAGGATCTTTTTCTGCCGGACACTACACGCGATCACAGATTCGGGGCTCCATTCTGATATCGCCTCGGGCTGTTTCCTGAAAAGGCCGCTGCCACTGCAAGGCGCGTCAACCACCACAAGATCGAAGAACGATTCCAGGGCACTGAATTTTGAAGTTTCGTTGTTGGTAACAATGCTGTTGGCAGTGCCCCAGCGACCAAGGTTATCGGCCAGCACACCGGCTCTCGACTTAATGAATTCGTTGGAAACCAACAGATCTGTTTCTTTTAACATCCCGTTGAGCAGGGTGCTTTTTCCACCCGGTGCAGCGCAGGCATCCAGCACATTCAGCGGTTGCGACAGATCAACAGCGGTGCGAACGGCGTACTCAATAAACATGCTGCCCGGTTCCTGAACGTAATAACATCCGGCATGAAACAAAGGATCATATGTAAAGGAGGGACGCTGCGGCAGGTAATAAGCAGCGGAAGTCCATGGAATTTTTTCACCCAGGGGAAAATCCATTTCAACGGGTTTAAATGGATTCAGTCTTAACGACGTGATGCGCGGGGTGTTGGTGTGAGCCTGAACAAAAGTCTCTCTGTTAAAGCCCTGCGTGGCTTCGAGGCTGTTTAAAAATTCTTCGGGAAGCTCTGGTATCATTAAAATTTAAACAGTTTCTTTGTTTCTGATTTTGGATCACAAAGTAAATAAAATAAAGCTTGCGCCCTTTCAGGCACTTGATAAAATTAAGAGCTGGTGCGCTTACCAGGAACGTTCTCAGAGCGAAACACGGCGTAAGATCAGAAGTTTCGGACTAAGCGAGGAAGAAACCGAATCCATTATCGCCACACTCATTGAAGAGAATTTTTTAAACGAAGAAAGATTTGCGGCCGCTTTCGCGGGCGGCCGGTTCAGGATCAAACACTGGGGCAAAAACAAGATCAGAATAGAATTAAAAAAACACCAGATCTCTGCTTACTGCATTAACAAAGCCATTGCGGCGATAGCAGACGAAGATTATGACAAGGCATTGTACGCCACCATTGAAAAAAAACTGCGTTTCCAATCTTCGGGCGACCGGCGTAAAAAATTTTATACAACCCTGAATTACGCGGTTTCACGCGGTTTTGAGAGCGACCTGGTGACCGAAAAATTAAACGACATATTAGGTAAAGACACAAATTATGAATTTAGAACTTAAAAATAAACGCGCCATTGTGTGCGGAAGTACGCAGGGCATCGGAAAGGCTGTGGCCATGGAACTGGCCCTGCTTGGTGCCAATGTCACTCTGGTTGCGCGTAACGAACAGTCGCTTAAAAAAGTAAAGTCAGAACTGCCCAACAACGGATCGCAGTTACACGCTTACCTCTGCGCCGATTTTTCAGATACCAAACGCCTGAAGGAACTGGTTGAACAGTTTATTCAGCGCAGCGGACCGGTGAACATACTTGTGAACAACACCGGCGGTCCGCCCGCGGGTCCCATTGTATCTGCTAAAACCGACGAGTTTGTAGCCGCCTTCAGCAACCATCTGCTTTGTAATCACATTTTAACACAGGCCTGTATCGAAGGCATGAAAAACAGTGGTTACGGCCGTGTCATCAATATTATTTCTACCAGTGTAAAACAACCATTGCCCAACCTGGGCGTTAGCAACACCATACGCGCAGCCGTTGGCAACTGGGCAAAAACCATGGCCAATGAGCTGGGCCGTTTTGGCATCACGGTGAACAACGTTCTTCCCGGTGCCACCGCAACCCAGCGTCTGGCAAATATCATTGAACACAAGGCCAGCAAACTCAGCCAGAGTGATGAGGATGTAAAACAGGAAATGATGAACGAGATACCCTTGCGCCGTTTTGCCGACCCCGCTGAAATAGCGGGCGCGGTTGCTTTCCTCGCTTCCCCGGCAGCTGCTTACATCAACGGCATTAACCTGCCTGTGGATGGCGGTCGCACAGCTGTTCTGTGATGTGAGTAGCCAATTAACATTGTTGTGTTACTAAAAGCACTGTTGCTAAACGGATGCTTCTTTTTTCCTGCCTATATTAGAGCCATGATTAAGTACTGTTTTATCTTAATTAACACCCTTGGTTATCTCCTGTTCGGATGGTTCCAGACCGAAGATCCTGTGAAACTGAGTGGTTCCATCCCGGTTTCAATTACTGTGGGACAGGAAGTGCCGCTTGAGTTCCGGATCGAAAAAGGGAGCAGGAGCGGGTTTGCGCGCCTTCAGCTTGATCTGCCCGCGGGTTTCAGCATTAAAGAGGCTGAAGAAAAGGGTTCCAATTATAGTTTCGACGAGGGTGTGGCAAAATGGGTATGGGCCTCATTGCCTGAAGAAAACAGCATCACGGTTAAATTAAGCATCATCGCGTCTGAGTCGGCGGTCGGTCCCCAGGTCATCACCGCTAAATACTCTTTTGTAGAAAATAATGTGAAAGAAGTGGTGGAGATGGACCCTGTGAATGTGACGGTGCTTTCGGCCGGTGCGGATAACATGGCCGCTGTTACGCACGCCGCTATTACCGAAACACCCAAAGATTCCGTAAATCCGATGATGCCTGATACCAGCACAGCCGCGCAGGCAAATGAGTCGGTCCGCGATGTAAAGGCAGAACGTATTTTGGGTCCCGGCGATAACATTAATGAGTTTAAAATTACAATCAGGATCAACAAGGGAGCTACAAAGGGTTTTGCCCGCTACAGCGATGATCTCCCGGCAACGGTAACTGCAAGATCGTTAAAAACAGACGGCAGTTCGTTTTCGGTAGCAGACAGCAAAGTGAAATTTGTTTGGGTAAATGTGCCGGAAAAAGAAGAACTTGAAATTATTTACATATTGAGCAGCAGCAGTTCGGATCCTCTTGTGTTACGCGGCGAGTATTCGTACCTGGAAGACAATCAAAGCAAAAAATACCGGCTCGATCCGGAGTCCATCGCGTTTCAGGAAGATAAAAAAGAAGAGCCGGTTGCGGCGAAGAACGAAGAAAAAACAGAGCCAGAACCAGTGAAGGAAACGCCTGAGCCTGCCAGACAAACAGAAACGAAGATCAGCAGGAATGAAACTGATGTGGTTTATTATGTACAGGTGGGCGCTTTTAAAAAAGGCAGAAATGCAGCTTCCAGGCTGAAGAAAAAATTCAAAATCAACGAAGAACTGCGCAGCGAAATGCATGAAGGTTACAGTAAATTTATGATAGGGTCGCACCCGACATATTCAAATGCACGTAACCACCGTGAGGATGTAAAGAACAACAATGGCGTGAAAAGCGCATTTGTTGTGGCTTATCATCTGGGCAAACGTATTACTGTACAGGAAGCACTGATGATCTCAAAACAACAATGGTTTAAATAGATCGATTATTACAACAGTTAAATATTTTATGAAGGGTTTGTGTTTGCTGAGTCTGTTGATGTTCAGCGTTACCCTCCGTGCCCAGGTGGATAGTTCCGGGGCCATGTCTGTTGACTCGCTGTCGCCGGATCAGTTGCTGGAATATTATCTGAATGAACCGGAACCCATCCAGTTTTACAAAGGGCCGATCACAGGCGATTCCACTTACATGGAACTCAATCCGCTGACCATTCCTACAGAAACAGTATACGGTGACCCCTTGAGACGGACAGACGAGCAGGGTAATGAAATAAACTCCAGTGATTCATCGTCCAACCCGCTTCAGCTGTTAAAACCGAAGATCACAATAGGGATGGGTAAACTGGCCTTCCATGGAGATCTCCGCGAAAAACATTTTCAGTCACCCACAACCGGCAGACTGGCCTTCGACCTCAGTATTTCGCAGCGTTTAACAAGATACCTCCAACTGGATTTTAATGTGCTTTTCGGGAAGCTGGGCGCCGGTGAATGGCTCGACCAAAGACACGAAAATTTTCAGTCAGAGATCCGTGCAGGAGGTGTGAACCTGATGTACGATTTCGGAAACTTTATTCCCGACAAATACCGTGTGCGTCCGTTTTTAAGTGTTGGTGTAATGGGATTCGAATTTTTGAGTAAAACCGATCTCAAGGATAAATTTGGCAACACCTATTATTACTGGAATGACGGCACCATCCGCAATCAACCGGAAGGCTCGCCCGGAGCGCAATTCGCAAAAGAACTCATCAGAGACTACAATTATGAAAGCGACATTCGTGAGCTGAACCGCGATGGTTTTGGAAAATATCCGGAACGTGCATGGTCTGTGCCGCTCGGTGCCGGGGTCATTATGAAGGTAACCGATCGCACGGATTTTAAATTTAATTTCCAGTACTTTTTCTCCAGCACCGATTACATCGACGGCATTGCCGGAAACAGCGTAGGGGCAAGGCGGGGCAATACCAAAAACGATAATTTTACATACACATCTTTTTCCATTCAGTACGATCTGATCGCCAACCGCAAACGTAAATTAAGTGCAGCTGATACACTCGGAAATGATTTCTGGCTGGCCTTTGATAAGGATGACATGGACATGGATGGTATCACAGACTTTAAAGATGACTGTCCGGGAACAGCGCAGGGTGCCGCGGTAGATGAACTGGGTTGTCCGCTTGACGACGACCGTGATGGCATTCCAAATTACAGGGACGATGAACTCAACTCGGCAATCGGGGCGGTAGTGAACGGGCGCGGAGTTACTCAAAACGATGCCTACTGGCAGGCGTGGTACGACGATTACATGAATGACAGCACGGCAACTGAACGAATTACAGAGCAGGTTGGAAATATTTACACCTTTAACACCAATAAAAAGAAACGGAAAAAAGAGAAAGAGAATTACACCATAGAACTGGTACGTTATACAGGTCCGATCCCCTCCGACGAGCTGGCGTTTTTACTCAGCATTGGCGATATTACTTCTACAACCCTTGAAGATGGAACTACGGTGGTGTACACGTCGGGTAATTTTGAAAAAGTAAGTACAGCGGTAAAACGCAGGGATGAATTCAGGACACAGGGAAACAAAGGAGCAGGGGTTTCAAAAATTTCAGGAAACAACATTGTGCAACTGGAAGAAGATGAGCTCGAAAAACTGCTGAAGAGTGAACTGGAAGATCTTTTGGGCGTGAACGCCGGTGATGGCGTTGAAAGTGAGGATTTCAGCAAGGATGAAATTGTTTACCGCGTTCAGCTGGGAGCTTTTAAGAACAAGATCTCAACCAGTGTGTTCAATACAAGCGCAGGTGTTCTTGAACTTAAAACGGGCGAGAGCGTTTACAGGTATGTAACCAAAGGTTACCGTACCATCGAACAGGCGGCTTCGGTGCGAGCCGATCTGGTAGTACAGGGTTACAGCGATGCGTTTGTTACAGCCTATAAAAACGGGAAACGCATCCCGATGAGCGAAACAAAAGCAACGGTAGACAAAGACTATAAGGAAGACCTGAATGAAAACAAGATCTTCAGTTCCATTGATAAAAAATTGTTGACCTTCAAAGTACAACTGGGGCCGCTGAAGAAAAAAGCGCTGGAATCATTGACGGATGAAAAAGTAAAAGATCTTGCCGCGGTTGAAAAACAAACAACGGCCTCCGGAAGCCTCCGGTATACCTCAGGCAGTTTCGCCACTTTTGAGGAAGCCGAAGCCTACAAAAAGGAACTCGAGAATAAGGGGTTTGTTGATGGTTTTGTGATTGCGATGTTCAAGAATGAGATCGTATCCATCCAGGAGGCGATGGAACTCTTAAAATAGCCTTATTCCTCGTAATAATCGATAATGAGCCCATCGAGTGGCGCTGCGGTAATTTCTCTTTTTTCGTCACCGAAATCAAGCACCAGTGAATCTGCTTTGTAAAAGTCGCCTTGTTTGGTCAGCCTTACTTTGACGAGCGTTTTCCCTTTAACATCTTCCCACATTTTTGTGGCTGAAGCATCCACCGCAAACAGTTTGATCTTGCCCTCAAACTCCTCATGAATCTCACGCGCCGCTTTCTTGTAATCAAATGCAATCGCTTCCAGTCCGTTTCCCTCGCTGTTGCAGGATATGGTGAGTTTTTCCGAACCGGCAAAATGAAGTTCAACATTGTCGATCAGTTCAACGGTTCCGGATTTATCGATGGCATTCTGCCAGAGGTGGCAAACTACTTTTTCTACCGTTTTTCCCTGCGCTGCCACAAAACGGGCAAGTGCTTCATTGCTGAAATATATTTCTTTTTCGTTGTCTGACATGTTATTCTGATCTTTTTCCTAATTCAATTACCTGTAGATTTTGCGCAGCGCCATCCTTTATCTCAAACTGCAAAGCGGTGCGTACCTGGTGAAATCCCTGTTTGCCGGCTGCTCCCGGATTCATGTGCAGAAGTGACAGCTCTTTGTCGTACACCACCTTCAGAATGTGCGAGTGACCGCAAATAAAAATTCCGGGTTTTGTTTCATTGATGATGGATTTTACCCGGGCAGGATATTTTCCGGGACTACCACCAATGTGCGTCATCAACACCTTAAGTTTCTCACATTCAAAGATCAGGTTTTCGGGGTATTCCGATCTGAGCGCCGCGCCGTCGATGTTTCCGAAAACGGCTCTGAACGGTTTGATCGCGGCAATCTCGTCTGCAAGTTCAGATCCGCCGATATCACCGGCGTGCCAGACTTCATCGGCCGCTTTCATGTACTTGAAAAGCCTTGGATCGAGGTAACCGTGGGTGTCTGATATCAGGAGTATTTTTTTCACCAACTCTTATTCGAGTCCGAAGAACGAGATGATGTGTTTTAATTCCTGATCGTTGCTGAAATTTAAAGTGAGTGCGCCGCCACCTTTGGCGTTGCGTTTAAAACTGTAAGATTTGTTGAAGATCTTTTCAAGACTGCTGGCTATTTCCTTGTCCTCCATGCTCAGCGGTTTTTCAACTTTGGTGAGTTTTGGCGTAAATTTTAATTTTTCACCTCTGGCAAGATCTTCGATCTGCCTTACGGAAAGTTCCTGCTCAAGCGCCATTGCAAAAATAGCGAGCTGGCGGTCTTCGTTATCAATATTGATGAGCGCTTTCGCGTGACCCATGCTGATTTCACGGTTGCGAAGTGATTTCTGAATAGGAGCAGGTAATTTTAATAAACGCAGAAAATTGGTAACAGTACTTCTTTGTTTGCCCACCTTTTCGCTGAGCTGTTCCTGTGTTAGATTACATTCATCGATGAGCCTTTTGTACGACAATGACACTTCAATCGGATCAAGGTCTTCGCGTTGAATGTTCTCAACCAGGGCCATCTCGAGCATTTCCTGATCATCTGCTATGCGGATGTAGGCCGGTACCTCAGTAAGTGAAGCCATTTGCGAGGCTCTGAAACGTCGTTCTCCGGAGATCAGCTGGTAACGGTCATAACCCATTTTCCTTACGGTAATAGGTTGAATGATGCCGTGTTGTTTAATGCTGTCGCTGAGTTCCTGAAGGGCCGTTTCGTCAAAATTGGTGCGGGGCTGAAACGGGTTGG
>CAZFCR010000021.1:0-8592 GCA_964517305.1 uncultured Akkermansia sp. | reverse complement strand
TGATCTTGATGGTTGACACCGAATTCACAACGGCTGCATTTTCTCCAATGCCCTTGGTGGTAATATCTGTTTTGGCGTTTTCCAACAGCGCACTTAATCCTCTTCCTAATGCTGGCTTTTTACTCATGGTTTTGTTTTGTAGCAGATCCGTTTTTGTGTGTGCAGATCTTTCAATTTTATTAAATGTCTTCGCTTAATTCCTGTTCCGATTCTTCCATGTTGATCACGCGGTTGTTATCGCTGATCTTGGTAAGTCCATTGCGCTGCAGAATTTCTCTCGCGAGGTTAAGGTAACTTGTCGAAGCTTTACCTACAGCATCGTGCATGATGATGGTTTTGCCAAAGCTTGGCGCCTCAGCAAGTTTGGTATTTCGGGTGATGAGTGTATCAAAAACCATGTCCTGGAAATGTGTTTTCACTTCTTCCACAACCTGGTTGGCCAGTCTTAACCTGCCATCGTACATGGTCAGCAATACGCCTTCAATGTCGAGGTTGGTATTAAGATGGCTCTGAACAATTTTAATTGTCTGGAGAAGTTTACCCATGCCTTCAAGGGCAAAGTATTCGCATTGCACGGGAATAATAACGCTATCAGCCGCTGAAAGGCAGTTGATAACCGTTAACCCGAGCGACGGGCAGCAATCGAGGATGATAAAATCGTATTTGTCCTTGATCTTGTCAAGGGCTTTTTTCATCATGTATTCGCGGTTGGTTAAATTCACCAGCTCAAGTTCAACACCCACCAGGTCTGCATTGGTTGGAAGCAAAAACAGGTTCGGTGTTTCGGTTTTCAGGATCACATCTTTAGGATGAACGCTGTCGATGATACACTCGTACAAACCAGCCTTTACGTTAGCCGGATCAATTCCCACACCTGATGTAGCGTTTGATTGCGGATCGGCATCTACCAGTAATGTTTTGTATTCCAGCACCGCCAGACTGGCCGCCAGATTAATGGCGGTTGTGGTTTTTCCGACGCCTCCCTTCTGATTCGCTATGGCAATAATTTTTCCCATTCTTTCCCTGTTTTAGTATTCGTTTTGTTCTTAATAGTTTCTCCGATCTGCATCAGCGTGAGGCGTTTTCCGGCCCTGCTGAATTTCTGTATCGCTTCCTCAGCGTCAATCACAATGGCCTCAAAGGTGTTGTAATGCATGCCGATGATGTAATCACAGTCAATAAAATCGCAGGCTATAATCGCGTTGTCGACACTCATGGTAAACCTGTCACCAATCGGCAAAAACGCAAAATCAATTTTCCTGTAATCTCCAATCAGTTTCATGTCGTAGGTCAGTGCAGTGTCGCCGGCGTAATAAAAATTGGCCTCGCTGCTTTCTATCACAAATCCCATGGGATTTCCGCCATAACTGCCATCGGGCAATGAACTGCTGTGCTGCGCCACCACACATTTTACATTCGCGAAATCAAGTTTTACTTTTCCACCGGTGTTCATAGGCAACAGGTTTTTCACGCCGCGCGCGGCAAGCCATACATTGATCTCCCAGTTGCAGATCACTGTAGCGCCTGTTCTGTTGGCAATGCGCTCCACGTCGGCAATGTGGTCGTCGTGACCGTGAGAAACCAGGATGTAGTCTGCTTTTACCGTGTCGGGATTTACATGCCTGGCAAGTTCGTTGGGACTGATGAAAGGATCAAAAAGAATATTCTTTCCGTTGATTTCAACCCCAAAACAGGAATGTCCGTAGTACGTAATGTTCATAAAGTAAAAACAATTGATTAAAATTGCTGTTTGTAAAATTAAATTAATTAGGGACTTTACAGGCCCTGAGTTTTTAACAATGCCGCGCCAGATAGGGGTTTTTGTGTTAATAAGATTTTTATGAGCGAACTTGTCATCCTGAGCTGCACCAATCGCCCGGGGAGTAATACCTTAAAAGTGAGCAGGATATATGAAAAGATCCTGCGGCAGAAAGGCGTTGCCGTTAAACTGCTGGACATGGCCACCCTGCCTGAAAACATTGCTTTCACAGAAACCTTCGGTCGACGAAGCGAAAGTTTTAAACGACTAATTTCTGAGTACATTTCAGCGCATCACAAGTTTATTTTTGTGGTTCCCGAATACAACGGCAGCTTTCCGGGTATTCTCAAGATTTTTCTCGAGAGCATGCATCCGCGCGAGTGGGCAGATAAAGACGCCTGTCTTGTTGGCATTGCCGATGGCCGTGCGGGCAATCTGCGTGGTATGGAGCACCTCACGGGTATTCTGCAATATCTGAAACTGAATGTGTACCATAATAAATTGCCCATCTCACTCATCACCCAGGTAATGAACGAAGAGGGTTTTTTTGTAGATGCCGCGCAGCAACGGGTATGCGAAGAACAGGTAGAAGGGTTTCTGCGGTTTTAAGCAGTCAGGTATTTTTTCAGCCAGGTGTCTTTTAGGGGTTGTTCCCAGTGTTTTAATTCGTTTTCGCTGGCAGCAGCAGTATTAAAAACAGGTGTAGACGCGTTAATCACACCGTCTTTAAGAAGTGTTTTGATATCCTGTGCGTGACTCACTTCAACCTGATCACCGCGGCGATAAGCCACCAGAAGACGGTTCAGCAATTCAATGTTGTATTTTTTTTCCGCGTCTTTGATAAAACGGGTGAGTTTGTCAATGCTGCAGCCGCTCGCGGTGGTGATCTGTTCGTTTACAGTGACCACAACAATGCGCCCGGCCACCACATTAAAAGTGCCATGCAACTGTTGTTCGTGAGCTGTCCAGCTTTGAACAAAAGATCGGCCGTCGCCGATGAATTGCTGAAGCGTTTCTTCGTTTAATGTTTTGCTGATGATAAAGGTCCAGACGCGGTTCATGTTAATGTTCTGAGTTAATGCCTGTGTAATTGTGCGGACTGATGGCCAGCAGTTCCTTTTTTACTTCGTTGCTCACTCCGAGGCCTTCAATAAAAGTGCTTAGCGAACTTTGTGTGATGTGGGAATTTGTTCTTGTTAGGTCTTTTAGTGCTTCGTATGGTTTTGGATAACCTTCGCGGCGCAACACTGTTTGTATGGCTTCAGCCACTACAGCCCAGTTGTTATCCAGATCCTTTTGCAGAGCCTGCTCATTGAGGATGAGTTTGTTCAAACCTTTTAAAACGCTTGAATAGGCAATCAGTGAGTGGGCCAGGGGCATGCCGATGTTGCGCAGCACCGTGCTGTCCGTGAGATCGCGTTGCAACCTTGATACAGGTAACTTGGCAGAGAGGTGTTCAAAAAGAGCGTTGGCTATTCCGATGTTCCCTTCTGCATTTTCAAAATCAATCGGATTTACCTTGTGTGGCATTGCCGAAGAACCAATTTCACCGGCTTTTAATTTTTGTTTGAAATAATCCATGCTCACATAGGTCCAGATGTCGCGGCTCAGATCAAGCAGAATGGTATTGATGCGTTTGAACGCGTCGCAGTATGCGGCCAGATTGTCGTAATGTTCAATCTGCGTGGTGTATTGCGATCGTTTTAATCCGAGAGTTTTATCTACAAAATTGTTGGCAAAACCTGTCCAGTTAATGTCAGGATAAGCCACATGATGCGCGTTAAAATTACCGGTAGCACCACCGAACTTTGCTGAGAAAGGAATTTGTTTCAGTTGTGCCAGTTGCAATTGGAGACGTTCAACGAAAACGTAAATTTCTTTCCCGAGGCGGGTGGGAGAGGCTGGCTGACCGTGGGTGCGCGCGAGCATCGGCACATTTTTCCATTCCGCGGCAAGCGAAGTCAGTTTTTTTGTCAGTTCTTCTACCAGAGGCAGCATTACTTCCGTACCTGCGTCTTTGAGTGATAATGGAATGCTTGTGTTATTGATATCCTGGGAAGTAAGTCCGAAGTGCACAAATTCAGTATAGTCGCCAAGCCCGTTGATCTGTAATTGTTCTTTTACAAAATACTCCACGGCTTTAACATCGTGGTTGGTTGTTTTCTCGGTGTCCTTGATGGTTTGTGCATTCTGTAACGAAAAATTCCGGTAAATGTTCCTGAGCGTTTCCTGTTTGTTTTTATCCAGTTTGGGTAATTGTGGCAGGCCGGCTTCAGACAAAGAAATAAAATATTCTATCTCCACGAGCACGCGGTATTTTACAAGTCCGAACTCTGAAAAGAAAGGAGCCAGCGATTCGGTGGTTTTCCGGTAACGCCCGTCAACGGGAGAGATGGCTGATAATGCAGTTAAATCCATAATTAAAGAGCACAAATGTAGTATAAAAAATGCCCGCGTTCAAATGCGGCGGAGGCTCAACTTACCAGTTGGTAACTTACCGGTTGGTAACTTACCAGAGGATTTTTAATGAAAAATCAGTAAAGGTTTTGAAGGAACCACAGTTCATACGCGGGATCTAGGAACACCAGCTGTTTTTTTTGTTCATCTACCAGTTCCTTTAAGATAAGACTTTTTTTAGCCTTGATCACGCTGGCAGAAGTGCCCAGGTTGTATTTTCTGATCACCTCTTTGGCGGTGTACTGGGTTTCGCCGGCGGCCACCGCTTTCAATAATTTCAGTTCGGTGTTGTTGAGATCTTCTGTTTCCTTAAAATACAGAATGGCGTTCTGGTCGATGAGTTCCTGCGTGCTTTCCGCAATTGCTGAATCAGACACTGTTTTTTCAGTGTTTACCCAGATCAGGTGACTGAGTTGCTGTACATAATACGGATGGCATTTTACCGTTTCGGCTACTTTCCGGGCCTGCGCCAGAGTGATCGTTTTTTCGGTTTTTTGAAATTGCCGGGTAATAAAACTGACCCATTTTGTTTCGCTGATCTTTGGAAGATACATGAGTTCACCGAACTTGTAAAAGGGATTGCTTTGTTTGGTGAAAAGATCCATCATCATGTGTTGTTTGCTGCCGTACAGGCAGTAAGTCACCGACTGGTGGGTCTGCCAGACACTCCTGAGTCTTTTTTGTACCGCCAGCGCGTTGGAAAAAGTGGCGATGTTCTGAAACTCATCAATGCAGATCACCAGTTTCAGTTTTTTGTCGACCGCTATTTTTTCGGGCAGATCGAGCAGTTCGCGGTAGTGTTTTTTCACAGCGTCCAGATCCAGGGAAAGGTCAAAGTTTTGTTTGTCGCCGAGCTCAACTGTAAATTTCGGCGTAATGTTACGCATGAATTTTTTGCCCATTTCAAGCCATTCTTCTGTTTTAGAGGATGTGGCTTTGATAACAGCGTTGGCTAGTGCATTGTAAAATTCTTCTTCGGTGCGGATGCTGAAAAGATCAATTTTAACCAGTTTAATCTGTTTTGATTTTACCTGGGCGGCTACACGGTCCACCAGCGAAGACTTTCCCCACCGGCGGGGTGAAATAAGGATGGTATTAACCTGATTAAGGAAGTTGGAGGATAATTTACGGATCTCATTTTCGCGGTTGGTGAAACTTTCGTGTTTCACAGTTCGCCCGAAATTAAAAGGTGTCAGCATTTCCAAAGATACCAATAAGCGCATAACTTACCAAATAGTAACTTACTTAATGGTAACTTACCAAATGGTAACTTACCAGTTGGTAACATGATGCGTTCGTTCGTCCATATCGGGCGAGGCACAACTGTGATTAAAACCGCAAAAAAGCTTACCTTTGCACCATGTCATTTTCTAACAAAACCGTTGCTTTTCACACGCTTGGCTGTAAACTTAATTTTTCAGAAACTTCTACCATTGCCCGCCTGTTTCAGGAGAAGGGTTTTGTGAAGAAAAGTTTTCAGGAAGCAGCCGATGTATACGTGATCAATACCTGTTCTGTGACTGAAAATGCCGATAAAGAATGCCGGAGCATTGTAAAAGGCGCTCTTGCTAAAAATCCGGAGGCCTTTGTGGCCGTGGTGGGCTGTTATGCGCAGCTTAAACCCGATGAGATTGCCTCTATCGAAGGTGTAGATGTTGTACTGGGCGCTACCGAAAAATTCAAACTGTTGAATTACATCAGTTTATCGGGGAAACACCAGCATACGGTGGTCAACAATTGTGAGATCTCGGAGGCTGATTTTTTTGTGGACGCTTTTAGTGCCGGTGACCGCACGCGTTCTTTTCTAAAAGTTCAGGATGGCTGCGACTACAGCTGCACCTTTTGTACTATTCCACTCGCAAGGGGAAAAAGCAGGAGTGATACAATTCCGAATGTTTTAAAAAATGCCCGCCTGATTGCCGCCGGCGGCGCTAAAGAAATTGTACTCACCGGTGTCAACATAGGTGACTTTGGTTACGGCACCGAGATAGATCCCAATTCAAGAAAACAGAGAGAAGATAACTTTTTCGACCTGATAAAAGAACTCGATCAGATCACTGAGATAGAGCGGTTCCGCATTTCGTCCATCGAGCCCAACCTGCTCAGTGATGAGATCATTGATTTTGTGGCCGGCTCCGACCGGTTTGTACCGCATTTTCACATGCCCCTGCAAAGTGGCAGCAACGAGATCCTTAAAAAAATGAAGCGGCGTTATCTGCGCGAACTTTATACCTCAAAAGTGGAACGCATTCGTGCCGTGATGCCGCAGGCCTGTAGTGGTGTGGATGAGATCACTGGTTTTCCAGGCGAAAGCGAAGCGCATTTTATGGAAACCTATCAGTTTTTGAATAAACTCGATATTTCTTACCTGCACGTTTTTACTTACAGCGAAAGGGAGAACACGCCTGCCGCGCTGATGCCGGATAAAGTGCCTGTAGCTGAACGGAAACGCCGCACCAAAATGCTGCGCATCCTGTCTGCAAAAAAACTGAGGGCATTTTATGAAAAACGTTCGTCCGCAGAAGTGCTGTTTGAGAATGAAAACAAGGAAGGTTTTATGTTTGGCTTCACCCGCAATTATGTGAAAGTGAAACAGGTTTTTGACCCGGCGCTGTGTAATCAGACTGTCCCCGTTTTAATCGGCGATTTTGATGAAGAGGGCAATATGCTCTGTCTTCCAGAACAGGTGCAGGCATAAAAAAAGCGATCCAACCGGACCGCTTTCTGTTACATAGGTTTGTAGTATTTTTTTGCCTCCGGCATAAATTTTTTCAGGTTGTTGATCCTGGTTTCATCACTCGGATGTGTGCTCAGGAGTTCAGGAGGACTTTGTCCGCCGCCAGCGCCGGCCATTCTTTCCCAGAATCCCACCGCCGCTTCAGGATTGTAACCTGCCATGGCTGCGAAAATCAGTCCCATTTTATCGGCCTCCGTTTCGTGTTTGCGGCTATAAGCCAGCACACCGAGTCCGGTTCCAATACCATAAGCCTGCGCAAAGATCTGTTGTGTGAGCGCTGAGTTCTGAGAAGCCGCTACAGATAACAGCGCACCGCCAAACTGAACCATCAAACCCTGGCTCATCCGCTGGTTACCATGTCGGGCAATGGCATGCGCAATTTCATGTCCCATTACCACCGCCAGACTTTGTTCATCCTGTGTAACGGGCAATAATCCTGTATAAACCACCACCTTTCCGCCAGGCATACACCAGGCATTGACAGGCTGTTCATCCACCACATTAAATTCCCATGCAAATCCTTCGAGGTCTTTGCTTGCATTTTTATCCGCGTGAAACTTTTCAACTGCTTTCTGAATGCGGGCGCCTGAGCGTTTTACCATCTGCGTCCTCGGGTCTGAATCGGGCAGGGGAGGATGTTCAGAAAGAAACTTCCTGTATTCTGAATTACTCATGGTCATGAGTTCGCCCTCAGGCACAAGTGTTACCGCGCGTTTTCCGGTTACTGCATTCTTATGACAGGCGGTGATAAGAATGGCTACGGTGAACGCAGAAATAAAAAGTTTTTTCATAAAATTAAATTTTTAATGTGCCATGCAAGTCTTATACCAGTGCTAGTCTTCTATCACAGCCGACAGGCCACGATCCAGCAGGGCTTCGCAAAGCGGCTTCAGTTTTTTGTAGGGACCATTTTTAACCACACATTTTCCGGTATAATGGATCAGGTAAGTGCATTGTTCGGCCTGAAGGGCATCGTGCTGGCATACTTTGATGAGGCTTTCTGTTACGAATTCAAAAGTATTTACATCATCGTTGTAAAGAATGAGCGCTTTTGTAGCTTCATGCTGTAAGAGAACATCAATCAGTTCTTCCTCAACGATCTCAGGAAGGTGTTTGTTAATCATGCCGTAAAGTTACAAAAAACCCCGCTCTTTTGAAGCGGGGTTTTAATTATGCTTTATCTTCTTTTTTACTTTTTTTGGATTTCGGCTTGTGAGCGCTGACCACTATTTCGTCCTTTTCCTTGTTATAGTCAACTTCGATCTCATCGCCTTCAGAAAGGCTGCTTTTGATGATTTCTTCGGCCATAGGATCTTCAAGGTATTTCTGAATAGCGCGTTTCAGGGGACGGGCGCCGTAATTGCTGTCGTAACCTTTCTCCACGATATAATCTTTGGCGGCATCGGTGATCTTGATCACAAAACCAAGTCCGTTCACGCGTCCGAAAAGATTGGCCAGTTCAATATCAATGATCTTGTGAATGTCTTCTTTCTGAAGAGAATTAAACATAATCACATCATCAATACGGTTCAGGAATTCAGGCGCGAAGGCTTTTTTAAGGGCACTTTCAATAACACCTTTTGAAGCATCGCTTTCTCCGTCTTTGCGGGCGGCAGTGCCAAATCCAACACCGGTACCA